>JAITVX010000157.1 GCA_031285575.1 Bacteroidales bacterium | reverse complement strand
GGTATGTATGAACGATGCACTTGCCTCAACGCTGTTTGGCAACCTGCTGAAAAACGCCTACCTGCACAACCGCGCAGGCGGCTCAATCGACCTGCTCATCACTGCGTCGCACCTTGTAATTACCAACACCGGCCCCTCCCCTGCCCTCGACACCACGGCTGTGTTCAACCGTTTCTACCGCGGCTCAAACAGCGAAGGCTCAACAGGGCTTGGTCTTGCGCTGTGCAAATCGATATGCAGCCTCTATGGAATGGACATCCGCTACGACTTTTCGGGTGAAAGGCATGTTTTTACATTATGTATTAACATAACGTGAGTTTCGCTTAAACGATGGCAAACAAACGAAATTTTATGCAGAACGTTTTCTGTTTTTAAAGTTAATACAAACAAGAATCCCCGCGCGGTTTCACAAAAGTCCGGCGGGGATTCTTGTTTCGCTTGCTGCTTGTTGGTTAATATCTCACCGATCATCTACTTTTGCTATCGAAGTCGTAGCCAGATAACGAACCGGAATAGCCATGCAGCGAACCGAACAGGAAATCTATAAAAAATGTTTCATGTGATGTTGCATCGACCGATGCAAGTATGCCAAAGCTATTGGGGAGAGTTGCGTCGGTTGACGCAAGTGTGCCAAAACATTTTGTTGGGGTTGCGTCGGTTGACGCAAGTATGCCGAAGCTCTTGGTGAGTGTTGCGTCAGTTGACGCAAGTGTGTCAAAGCCTCTGGTGGAAGTTGCACATGGTTGTGCAGGTGTAGCCATGGGGTTGGCGGGCAAAAAATTAATTTCATGCGGTTGCCCTGCGACGGAACGCAAGCTGTTTGAAATATAAAGCTATAACACTTATCTTTGCGCCATGCCTCAACAGTTGATAATAACCTGTAACGAATATGGCTATTAAAGTTATAAAGACAATTGCATCAATAGCAGCAGCCTGCCTGGCAGTAATGATTGTTGCCGCACTCATTATCGGCAACAGGGTTGGCGATATTATTCTGGCTGCCGCAAACAGTAAAATGCCTGTGAGGATTGAAGCAGCATCGTCGAGGCTGTCATTTATCAGGAAGTTTCCCCACGCATCGCTGCTGCTGAATGATATAACGGTTTTTTCTTCACAGCAGTTCAACATGAAAGATTTTGCCGGGACAAACACCGACACGCTGCTGCATGCTTCGCAGGTTTCGATGCAGTTCAGCATTGCCGACATTGTTAACAAAAAATACACGATAAGCGGTGCAGGAATAAGGAAAGGAAAACTGAATGTGCTTACCGACGCTTCGGGTGCGGGTAACTATGGCACCGGCATATTGACCGGCACAACGGACAGTGAAAACAGTTTTGTGCTTAACCTCGACCGAATAACACTCGACAACGTTGAAGTTGCATACAATAACCTTGCAGCCAGTATCAACATCAGCAGCCTTATTGAAAAGGGAAAGCTTTCAACCCGAATATCGAAAGGAAGCATGATGCTTCATATCGAAACAGATGCAGTTATAACCCGCTATGAGCATAAGGGCTTTACGTTAGGCAGCAGTCTGTCGGCAGGTATTGATGTTAACCTCGAAAAGTCAGGAAACAGCCTCGGCATAAGTTCCGGTAAACTTTTTATTGAAGGCATCAGCCTCGAGCTTTCAGGCTCCGTTTCGACCGGAAACGAAATAGACTTCAAAATATCGGGCAAAAAGATAGATGTTGCCAGAGCACAAAAATACTTCCCAGAACACTATTCGCGCAGGCTGAAAGAATACGACCTGAAGGGCGTGCTAACCGTCGAATCATCGGTAAAAGGAAAAATATCTGAAACGGAAAATCCGCATGTCGAACTCGACTTTGTTTTTGAAAACGGCTCGGCAAACAATCATATTACCGGACTGAATGCCGGTAACATATACATTAAGGGCGCCTTCTCAAACGGCAGCGGAAACAGCAAAAATACGTCGGTCATTGCTGTGTCTGACCTTAATGCAACCATCGGGTCGGGCAGCGCTGCTGCAAAACTGAAAATAACCAACCTCAACAAACCGTTTGCCGATATCGAACTGCAGGGCAGCCTCTATCCTGCAGAAATACGGCAGTTTTTTGCATTGACACGCATGCCCGGCATGTCGGGATACTGCGACGTTGACCTGAAGCTGAAAGCCCCACTTCCTCCCCTCGACAGCATGTTTGCACTGAATCTGCTGAAACATAAACCCCGTGGAACAGTTGACATGCACAGTATCGACATACTTCAGTCCGACAGCGCCCCGATGCTGTCGGACATTAACGGCAACATTGTTTTTTCCGAACACATAACCGCCAGCAATCTCAAGTTCAAATACGGCAATCAGCAAACAACCCTCGCCGGCAAGTTTGAAAACCTCCCTGAATGGCTTGCAGGCAATGCAACCATGCTGAAGGCAGATGCCGATATCCATTTTGAAAAGCTGTCTCCCATGTTTTTAACTCTGTTCCAAAACGGCAAACAGACAAAAGGCAAAGCATTTAAAATGCCACGCGACATAAGTTTAAACCTGCATGTTAAGGCCGATTCACTTATACACGACAGGCTGCCCGCTTCCGGTGCCGAAGCCACCATTGTTTACAGGCCGGGGCTGCTTACCTTCAGTTCGTTCAACATTAAAACACTTAACGGCACCATATCGGGCAACGGCTTTGTGTTGCAGGATGCAGGCAGCAGGTTTACAGGCAAAGGTATTTTCAACGTAAACAGCCTTGGCATTAAAAAAACATTTACGGCTTTCAGCAACTTTGGCCAGAACTTTATAACGGCCGAAAACCTCAATGGAAACTTTACAGGCTCAGTAACACTGCTGCTTCCGGCCGATTCGCTGTTCAGAATAGATGTTGAATCGGTAATGGCAGAAGGAAAATTTACAGTAAGCGAAGGTTCGCTCGTAAACTTCGAACCGGTTAAAAAGCTGTCGTCATTTATTGAATTGTCGGAACTTGAAAACATACGTTTCGACAAACTTGAAAACGACTTTTTTATCCGCAACAACCGACTGTCCATTCCCCAGATGGAAGTTATGTCTTCCGCAGCCGATTTCTCCGTAAACGGCACCCATGGTTTTAGCGGCAATTTTGAATACCACATAAAAATAAGGTTGTCGGAACTGTTAAGCAGAAAAAGAAAAAACAGCCGAAGCGTTACCGAATTTGGAGCCGTTGAAGACGACGGCCTCGGACGCACCTCTGTTTTCCTTATAGCCCAAAACAACGGAAACACAACAAAAATAAGCTACGACGTAAAGGCTGCAGGCGCAAAAGTGAAAACCGGCATAAAATCGGAAAAGCAGAATATACGGTCAATACTGAATCAGGAGTACGGCCTTTTCAGAAACGACTCCACACCGGTACGAAAACCAGTTGAAAACAAACCTCGGTTCAGAGTAGAATGGGAATAGCAGCTGTTTATTTTAATTATTGCTATCTTGGGCGCGTTATATATATATGGAAAGAAAGATACTCGAATGCGTTCCAAACTTCAGTGAAGGCAGGGACTTGAATATTATACGGCAGATAGCAGGTGAAATAACGTCGGTTGGCGGGGTTATGCTGCTTGGCGTCGATAGCGGCAGAGATGCCAACCGAACGGTCGTTACCTTTGCCGGAGCACCAGATGCAACGGTTGAGGCGGCATTCCTTGCAGTAAAAAAGGCTGCAGCGCTTATCGACATGTCGAAGCATCATGGCGAGCACCCCCGAATGGGAGCTATCGATGTGTGCCCGCTAATACCCGTGTCGGGAATAACCATGGAAGAGGCGGCTGTTTACGCCCGCAGGCTTGCATCAAGGATAGGAGAAGATCTTTCAATACCTGTGTATTGCTATGAAAATGCAGCTTTTACAGCGGAACGGAAAAACCTTGCAAACTGCAGGGCAGGCCAATATGAGGGATTGCAGGAAAAGCTGTCGGACATAAGGTGGAAACCCGATTTTGGCCCCGCTGAATTTAACAGGCAGTCGGGAGCAACAGCCGTTGGCGCAAGGGATTTTCTGGTGGCCTATAATATAAACCTCGATACGGTTTCGGTAAGCATGGCCAGCACCATTGCCAGCAATGTTCGCGAAAAGGGAAAGCCGGCGCGCGAAGGAAATCGGGCTACGGGAAAAATACTTAAAGACGAAAACGGCCATACTGTAATGATCCCCGGCTCACTGAAAGCTGTTAAGGCAATAGGGTGGTTTATGGAAGAATATGGTATTGCCCAGGTATCGATGAACCTGACCGATCTGTCTAAAACGCCTGTACACATAGCGTTCGACGAAGTTTGCAAACAGGCTGCAGCACACGGAACAAAAGTTACCGGCTCGGAGCTTGTAGGCCTTATTCCGCTGAAACCGCTGCTCGACGCCGGCAGATATTTCTCTGCCAAACAGCAACTGCCATCTGAAGTTTCCGACGACGAGCTGGTAAGAGTTGCCATAGAATCACTGGGGCTTAACGATGTAAAACCATTCGACCCCGATGAACGAATAATTGAATACGTTATGGCAAAACAGGAAAACAGCGGTTCTGCACAACCGGCCGGGTAAACGTATTTTACCGGTTTCCGTACATCATATCATAATACTGCCCGTACTCTCCCGATATTACCCTTTCAAGCCATGCGGCATTTGAAAGGTACCAGTCAACCGTTTTTTCAAGGCCTACTGCGAAATCGGGTATTGGCGACCATCCCAGTTCTTTCTGCAATTTCGACGAGTCGATGGCATACCTCATGTCGTGTCCCGGCCGGTCTTTTACAAATGAAATCAGTTTTTCCGATGTTCCTTCCGTGCGGTTCAACTTTCTGTCCATAATGCGGCACAGCAGCCTTATGAGGTCGATGTTTTTCCATTCGTTGTTTCCGCCCACGTTATAGGTCTCCCCGGATTTTCCGTGGTGGAAGAGCGTATCTATTGCCGCTGCATGGTCTTCAACATAAAGCCAGTCGCGTATGTTTTCGCCCTTTCCGTAAACAGGAAGCGGGGCGCTGTGTTTTATATTGTTTATTACAAGCGGAATTAGTTTTTCTGGAAACTGGTTGGGGCCATAGTTGTTTGAGCAGTTCGATATAACAACCGGCAGGCCGAAAGTGTGATGCCAGGCCATTACCATGTGGTCGGAACCTGCCTTTGAAGCCGAGTAGGGGCTTCTTGGGTCGTATGCCGTATCTTCGGTAAAGAAACCGTCGGCACCAAGCGAACCATATACCTCGTCGGTAGATACATGGTAGAATAATTTCCCCTCATATCCGTCTTTCCATGCTTCGCGGGCTGCGTTAAGCAGGTTGAGCGTTCCGACAACGTTTGTCAAGACAAACTCGTCGGGAGCAGTTATTGAACGGTCAACGTGCGATTCGGCAGCGAGGTGTATCACCCCGTCGAAGCCATACTTCGCAAACAGCCCCGCAACAGCCTGCTTATCGACAATATCGCATTTTTCAAACACGTAGTTGGGGCTCGAATCAATGTCGGCCAGGTTCTCAAGATTGCCGGCATACGTAAGCTTGTCGGCATTAACAACCTGGTATCCGGGATATTTCCCTACAAATCTTCTTATCACATGCGAGCCTATGAATCCGGCTCCTCCGGTAATTAAAATTTTTCTGTTCATGCGTATCTGTTATATGTAATTATTAATAACTGCAAATATATAAACATATACGGAATACAGTATATTTTGTAATTGATATTTGTTTCATCCCACGCAACTGCTTCGCCGAGCTGTGCGCGGGAGACGACTGTCTATAAAACCTCGGCAACAATAAAGAAACTGCCGCCGATAAAAATAATGTCTGTTTCGCCGGAGGCGGTTAAGGCAGAGGCAAAGGCTTCCCTTACCGACTGGAAACTGTATGCGTGAAGGCCTGCGGCAAGGGCTTTTGCTTTAAGCGTGTTTTCATCCATTGCCCGGGGAATTGCCGCTTTGGTAAAATAGTAAACTGCATTGCGGGGAAACAGCGGGAGTATTTTATCAACGTCCTTGTCGTTTGCAAAGCCCAATACCAGGTGCAGGCGGCGTTTGTCTGACGCTATTCTTTCAAGCTGCCTTGAAACATATTCAATGCCTTCGATGTTATGCCCGGTATCGCAGATAACAAGGGGGCTGTTGCCGAGTGTCTGCCAGCGGCCCTGCAGGCCTGTATTGACTGTAACGTTAGCGATGCCGCCGGTTAACGACTGTTCGGTAATTGCCAGCTTTTTTTCAAGGCATCGCCATGTCTGAAAAACAGTTTTCAGGTTGGCCTGCTGGTAGTCGCCTGCAAGGGGAACGGTTCCCCTGAATATTTTTCGGGTTGCGTGTTCTGTTACCGTATATGTCCTGGCCGGCGAAAGAATATCAAAATCGCCAAGAAGCGAACCGTAGTTTTCGGCGGCAAAAAATATTTCAGCCTCCTGCCTGCGGGCTGCACCGGTAAAAACACGGTGTGTTGCCGGTGTGGTTTCGCCAATAACAACAGGTGTTCCGTGTTTAATTATGCCTGCCTTTTCGGCTGCTATCTTTTCGGGTGTATTGCCGAGGATATCCATGTGGTCGTGGCCTATATTGGTAATTACCGAAACAGCCGGCGAGATAATGTTTGTCGAATCGAGCCGGCCCCCGAGGCCAACTTCGATAACTGCAACATCTACCCGTTTTATGGCAAAGTATTCAAAGGCCATGGCAACGGTCAGTTCAAAAAACGATGGCCGGAGCGATTCAATAATTTCACGGTGGCTGCCGACGAATGAAACGACATGTTCCCTGCCAATCATCTCTCCGTTTACCCTTATCCGTTCCCTGAAATCTTTAAGGTGCGGCGACGTGTATAACCCCGTTCTGTAGCCCGCCTGCTGAAGAACCGAGGCCATCATGTACGATACCGAACCTTTTCCGTTGGTGCCGCCAACGTGTATGGTCGGGTATGCCCTGTGCGGATGCCCGAAATAGCTGTCGAGCCTTTCGGTGTTGTACAGGCTGTTCTTGTAGGCTGCCTTCCCTGTACGGTGCCAGGCGGGCAGGCGGGAATAGATAAACTCAACCGTTTCGTCATACGTCATTGCATGCTGTCGGTTCATCAGGGTATTGTTTTACCAGTGGTTGTATCTTATTTTTTCCTCTTCATACCGCATGCGTGCAGGTTCGCTTTTCTCTGCCGGTATGCCCAGCGCAATTAACGCCAGCGGCCTTACGTGGGGAGGCGTTCCCAGAAGAGCGCCCAGCGCTTCAACCCTGTCGGGCTTTGGATGAATGCCAAGCCACACGGCGCCCAACCCCATGGCATGGGCTGCAAGCAGAATGTTTTCGGCAGCAGCCGAACAGTCCATAACACCGTATCCCGGCCCGTGCTGAAGATTTTCGTCGAAGCAAACAGCAACGGCATGGCTGGCCTGCGACAGCATGGATGAATAGGGGTGGAACACCATTATTTTTTCAAACATGCCCCTGTCGTCAATTACAATAAAGTGCCACGGCTGCGTGTTCCTTGCCGACGGGGCGTTCATTCCGGCGGCAACAATCCTGTTTACGGCATCGCCCGAAATCTTTTCGCCGGTATATTTCCTGACGCTTCTGCGCGTAATCAATCCTTCATAAAGTTCCATATCATTTTTTTTGCAAAGTAACATACTTTGCATTAACAAGCCAACATGTTTATAAAATATTACCTTTGCGCCGTTTTATGTGTCTTGCATGATATACTTTTTCAGAAGAACAGCCTATGAAACTTAAAGACAGAATATCGGCATTTGCAGCCCTTGGCGGCGAACTGGGGGAAGCAACCGGCTGCGGCAGTAACGGGCTGGCCGAAGTTGTAAACGCG
>JAITVX010000137.1 GCA_031285575.1 Bacteroidales bacterium | reverse complement strand
CTATGTCGCGCTGGTCGAAACGTATGATCGATATTCCTTCTATGCCGCCGAGTATTTTCATTGCCTGCAGCAGTCCCGAGTCGCTTTTGCGGGGCAGGTCTATCTGAGTGGTGTCGCCGGTGAGTATGAATTTCGACCCTGTTCCCATTCTTGTGAGGAACATTTTGAGCTGGCTTACTGTGGCGTTCTGGGCTTCGTCGAGTATTACAAAGGCGTTTTCGAGCGTGCGTCCGCGCATAAAGGCAAGCGGCGCAATCTGCACCGAGCCGTCTTCGAGCCATGTGTCGAGCTTTTTATACGGAAGCATGTCGTGCAGGGCGTCGTAGAGCGGTTGAAGGTATGGGTCGAGCTTATCCTTCATGTCGCCCGGAAGAAAGCCGAGCCTCTCCCCAGCTTCGATGGCCGGACGTGCAAGTATTATCTTTTTTACTTCACGTTCTTTAAGGGCTTTTACGGCAAGGGCTATGGATGTGTATGTTTTGCCGGTTCCGGCCGGGCCTTCGGCTATTACGAGGTCGTTGTTGCGGTAGTCGTTTACAAGCAGCGCCTGGTTTACGGTGCGCGCCCTTACCGGCTTGCCGCTGGCGCCAAACACAATAACGTTTTCAAAACGCCCGGCAGAGGCGGTTTGCAGGTGTTCGGCATCGCCGAACAGCTTTTCAATATCGCCCGGTTCGATGCGGTTGTATTTTCGATAATATTCAACAAGTTCGTTGAATTTTTCGGCAAACAGTGTTATCTCCGCTTCCTCGCCAATGCATTTAAGCTCGGTGCCCCGTGCAACTATTTTTATCTTTGGAAAAAAGCCCTGTATTTTTTCAAACTGCGCATTGTTGGCGCCGAAGAACACAACAGGGGCGATATCTTCAAGAAAAACTGAAATTTCTGTCATCAGCAGGCATTATGTTTTAATGGGGCAAAGATAGGAAAAGACCTCGTAAAAACGGCAAAATGTGAATAAGATGCAGGGCAAACGCATGAAACAGGCTTTTTTATCTGCAGCGCTGGTCTTCGGAAGACCATGCGAGGACTTCCGAAGACCAAACGTGCACCTCCGAAGACCAAACGTGCACCTCCGAAGACCATGCGTGCACTTCCGAAGACCAAACGTGCACCTCCGAAGACCACGCGAGGACTTCTGAAGACCAAACGTGCACTTCCGAAGACCATGCGAGGACTTCTGAAGACCAAACGTGCACTTCCGAAGACCAACATCGCCTCTCTGAAGACCGAATTCGACCTTCGGAAGACCGGCGTCGCCTCTTTGAAGACCGATAAATACGGGATTATTTCTTTTTTGCCGTATTTTTGGCACGTACTTTGTACACGGAAAAGCGCATATGAGTTCAATATTACTTACAGTTAAATTACAATGAACAGATTTTTATTATTATCGGTTATCGCTCTGGCGCTGTTCGGGTGCGAAGGCGTTTACAACTTCGACACAGACGAGTATAAACGCAAGATAGTTGTTGAATCGCTTATCTGCCCCGATTCTGTTATTAAAGTTACCGTGTCGTGGAACAGGCCTGCCAATGCAGAGGCGAATGTTGCTCTAAGGGCTGAGACATGGGCGTCGTCACTCATTGAATATATCGACGGAGCGCTTGTTCAAGTAGAAGAAGACGGCGTATTGATTGTAAGCGGAACAACCGTAAACGGCGTTCTGTGTTCAGACGTATATCCTTCGGTGGGGAAAAGCTATCGCCTCAGCGTAATGGTTAACGGCGAGCCCGAGCTTACAGCCACAACGTCCATTCCGCAGCCTGCCGGTGTAAGCTATTCGATAAGGGAAAAGGAAGATGTCGGCACCCGTTACTATTATGACGAACAGGGGCGATATGTTGAATATCACGCCAACAACGGGCTTAAATATATTGCCGCCGACATAAGCGATATTGTGCTTCCCGGCGAAGTTCCGGCAGCATGGATAACCGGATACGTAAAATACAGCAATGGATACATTACGAGGCCTGGCGCTTTCGGCGACCTCCATTCAAGCTGTCCGTATCTCGATCAGGTTAATGCTGTGGGCGACAATACCGGCGATGTCGATTTAAAGGAAAGCAATATTCTCTACGAGCGCGGTTTTATACGCATACAGCGGCAGGTATTATCGCTTGCGCTCCCATTCTCGTTTTCGATGTACGTTTTTTACCTTGCACCCGGCAGTATAAACAGAACATATAACGGTATATCCACGTCGGTAACAGCAACGCCCGACAGCGATGGAGATTTGATTCTTAAAGGCGGAATTGCCGAACAGTATATGATGCGCATAACCTCACCGAGCAGCGAGTACGACAAACACAGGCGTTCGGCAACCAAGCAAGACATTAACTCTGGCTCCATACTTACCAGCGATATTGTGAGCGTATTTTCAAATATACAAAACGGCACAGGCATATTTGCCGGATACGTTACCACCGAAGTTGCCGTACCCATAAACTATACTCCTCCTGAACTGACATACTGAAATGACACATCAGACACATATATTAATAACACGAACCTCACATATATTCCATAACTCCACTGAAGAATAATACAGAATATGACACATAAAATATTTGCCGCAGCGCTGTTTGCGCTGTGCGCCATGCCGGTTTTTGCGCAAAACCACACCCTGTCGGGCTATGTAAGAGAGTCGGCCAGCGGCGAGCCCCTGGCCGGGGCAACGGTAGCTGCCGGAAACAACGCAAACGCCACATCGACCAACGTGGCGGGGTTCTACTCGATGCGCCTGCCGGCCGGAATGCATCAGATAAGCGTATCGTTTACCGGCTACACGAAAGATACCCTGCGGCTCAACCTGCGTTCCGACACAACCCTGCACTTCTCACTTGCAGAATCGTTTGCAATGCTTGGCGAGGTTGTCGTTACGGCTGGCAACGAACTCGTTTCGGTAAAAGACGGCGGACGCATAGGCGTCAACATACATCAGGTTCGCAATGCACCCTCGCTTATGGGCGAGCCCGATATTATCAAATACCTTCAGCTGATGCCCGGAGTATCTTCCGGGCGCGAAGGCTCTTCGCAGCTTGCCGTGCGCGGCGGCAGCGGCGACCAGACGCTTATGATGCTCGACGACATTCCGGTGTTTAACCAGAACCACGCCTTCGGCCTTGTTTCGATATTCAACAGCGACGCCCTCAGTGGCTCCGAACTTTACAAAAGCCACATACCGGCCCGCTATGGCGGCCGGTTGTCGTCGGTAGCATCGATGCGCATGCGCGACGGCGACAGGAGCGAGCACCGCCAGTCGCTTACCCTCGGAACGCTGTCGCTCGGAGGTCTTGCAGAAGGCCCGCTGAACCACGGAAAAGGCTCATATATCGTATCGGCACGACGATTTACCCCCGACCTGCTGCTGCGCGGCTTTTATGCAATACGGAAGTCGCAGTCGTGGAAAATACTGTACTCATTCTACGATGTAAACGCCAAGGTAAGTTACAGCCTGGGCGACAACAGCCGCGTATATGCAAGTTTCTATAACGGCCGCGACAGTTTTTCAAACAAAAGCATCGAGTCCGACAGCCGGGGCAAAACCGCCGAAGCAGGCTTAGGATTCGGCTGGGGCAACACGTCGGCCTCGTTGAGGCTCGAGACGCGCGCCTCAGGCAATATGTTCATCAATACTTCGGCATATTTTACCGGCCTCGGCAACAAGCTTAATTCATACTATAACAATATTATCGGTGAAGAAAGCGTGTCGTCCACCGTCAATTCGCAGATGTACGAAACCGGTCTGCGCAGCGCCTTTGAACAGAAGGCCGGCATGCGCCACAGCCTCACATACGGTTTGCATGCCCTCTATCAGTTCTTTGCCCCGCAAACAACATCGTATGTAAAAAATGGCACCGCCACAGAAAAAGATTTCACAACAAACAGCATTTATACCGGCTCCATCTTTTTTGAAGACAGAATAAACATGAACCGCTTTACGCTTGAAGCCGGCTTGAGAGCTTCGCTGTTTCGCAACAATTCAACTTCGTTATGGGGCATTGAGCCGCGCCTTTCCGTCAACATGCAAACCGGCGAATACGGCAAAACACACCTTTCCTATGCACGCTCGCTGCAACCGCTTATATCAATAGTGAAGCCCTACCTGGGGTTTCCGCTCGACTTCTGGATACCGTACAGAGGTAACGTAATATCATCTTCAAACCAGATTGCGGCAGGCTGGAGCAGTACGCGCCTGCGTAACCTGACGCTCACGGCAGAGGGCTATTATAAATGGCTGAAAGATTTGTCGATGATATTTGCCCCCGACGATTTCCTTATGGATGAAGCCGCGCCCACACCGGCGTCGGGCCATGCTTACGGTGTTGAATTAATGGCGGCTTATGCACGCCAAAAACTATCGATCACAGGCTCATACACATGGTCGCGCTCCATGCGCACCGTCGATAGTGTTACGTTTCCGTTCATGTATGATGTGCCTCACAGCTTCAACCTGTATGCTACATATAATACCGTACGCTCTGCAACAAAGAACCACACGCTTTCAATCAATATAAACGCACATTCGGGCCTTCCCTACACCATGTCGGAGGGAACATATATTGCGGGAAACTTGCTGCTTGAAGACAACCCCTTGTTTCCCAACACAAGGTTAAAACCCTATTTCCGCAGCGACATAAGCTACTCCATGGAACGTGCCAAAAGGAAAGGCTCGCGCGTATGGCAATTCTCAATACTGAACTTCACCGGTCACCAGAATCCATATATAGTTTACAAGTTGGGCACTAAGTACGAATATTCAACGCTTATCCCCATTATGCCATCGTTTTCTTACAAGAGAACGTTTTAGGAGATAATCGTATTCTGTTATTTTTTTAGGCATTTGGTAAACAAATTGAAGTACAGGAACAGGAAAAACAAACGGATAGTAAATTACTCTCGTTTTATTTTGTTGAGGCACGAAAAACTGCTTTTGGCGGCTCTTTCATTAGTGTAGGAACATCGCACCTGAGTACCACAAAATGTTTTCGCTTCCAAGCATCAGAATAGATTAAATTAACCTGTTTTTTAAGAAAAATGCCGCTAATAAAGCTATTACAAGCAAAATTGTTTCCATAATATATTACTCAATAACAACTGCAGGAACAGTTTTTTGGAACTTTGATTCTGTTGTATATTGATATGTACCTATTTGTCTTGTGCATTTACCGGCAGGGATTTTAATTTTTTGGTCGTCATAATAAGATTCACCGTCATAATTAACAAGCAAAACCAGTATTCCGTCAAGACCGTCGCCGGTTGTTGCCAATGCCACATTCGGCGCCAGAACTTGAAAAATCTCTATTTCATTTACTACGGTTGTTACTCGCCGCATTCTATCAATGTCATAATCCGTTTTTTCATATTCAGTTGATATACATTCCCCTTTTTCAGAAAATACCGTAAGTCCGGGGAAGCCATCATTAGGTTGATTCGCCAAGTTTATCAAAAGCGAAATCAAAATTATTACTATAACGCCTGCAACAAAGCCACCTGTGAAAACAAGAAATTTTTTCATATCATAATCGTTTTAAAAATTTGTATTACAAATCTTCTCCGTCTGCTCTGTTATATTCATTGTCATAGAACATTATGATATAATATTTCCCATAACGTTCATCAATCATAAACCAGACTGTTCTCTTTGAATATTTTTCCAGCATATATGAAATAGCAGTTGTAATTACATCTTCCTGTATTTCTTCTGTTGGATTGGACAGTTGCTCTTCCGTATATTTCGACAATACAACAGATTGAATTTCTTCTGCGACAGCAGCAGAATCTAATGTTGCCGGCAATTGATAAAAAACCGCTTCATATCGCTTGTCCCTGACTGATAATTCATACGAAATATTTTCGTCATCGGATATTGTGTAGTCTGACTGCAACATAGAAGCCGGCATATACCTCTTGTTATTCTGAAACTGCCGGCAGAGCGTATTGAATCTTATTCTAATATCCGTTTCACCTATCCCATTGGCATCACTCACCATAATTCGAGATACCTTATTGTTCGTTGTTGCAATAGATAATGTAACATCGCTCCCGTTAAATTCGCCTTCAAGAACATCTTTATCATACGAAGTGCTTGTAAAGCCTTTAGCCTTCAATTCCTGTATCATCGCAGGTTTGAACCCATCGACAGGAATACCAAGAAATTGTGTAACGTCTTTCTGTGTTTGTGCAAATGAAACTGCTGAAAATAATGCAGCGATTAGTGAAATGGTTATCTTTTTCATCTCGTTTGACTTTATTGTTTATAAAAATTGAAACTGCTGAAAAATAGACAATAAAAAAAGCGTGATACTTAAAATATCCGCTTCTTGAGGTGTTTGACGAAAACCTTGCAACACAAATAAGTTAAGTTCACGCCTTATCACGTGAACATTAAACTTATCCTTCGTTGCTTTTCAAATCGTCAAACTTTCAAGAAGAAAGATACAAGCCTAATGCTTTTTCAATATGTCTTTTGCGCCTTTCGGCACGATTATTCTCTTTATATCATACTCAAAATTTGATTTACAATCCGACTGCAAAAATACAATTTTATTTTGAATATATTTAATTAGACATATAGTGAATAAATCATTTTATTGATTATCGGGTTGCAGAGCTTATGTTTTCTTACATTTGCAATGCTATAATACAGTTTAATCTGTTTAAAAACTTTTGAAATGAAAACTGCACTTTCACATATTGTCATGCTACTGCCGTTTGTTGTGCCACTTGTTGTGGCGTCGGGACAGCCATGTGCGCCGGTTTTTACGAGGCAGGACACACTTCGGGGCTCAATAACCCCGGAACGCAAATGGTGGGACGTGGTTTATTATCATCTCAGCGTTGACGTAAATCCGTCCGACAGTTCTGTGAAAGGGTCAAATACAGTTTTCTACAAAATACTTGAGCCTGGCAAAATAATGCAAATAGACCTGCAGGAGCCGATGTCCATTACCCATATTGTTCAGAATGAAAAGAATCTTGCGTTCAGGCGCGAGGGCAGCGTTTACTGGATACGGATTAGTAACAGCCAGGCTGCCAATGGCGCCGATTCGGTAACGCTTTATTTTGAAGGCCGTCCACCCGTTGCAGACAAGCCGCCGTGGACGCCTGCTTTTACATGGAGCCGAGACAGGAACGGCATGCCGTTTATTGCCAATGCAAACCAGGGCGCCGGTGCAAGCGTATGGTGGCCGTGCAAAGACCACATGTACGACGAGCCCGACAGTATGCTTATAAGCGTAACAGTTTCTGAAAACCTTACCGATGTTTCAAATGGCAGGCTGCGCAGCGTGATCGGTAACGGCAACGGCACAAGAACATTCAACTGGTTTGTTACCAACCCCATAAATATCTATGGCGTTAACATAAATATTGCCGACTATGCGCACTTTTCCGAGGTATTTCATGGTGAAGGCGGAAAACTCGACTGTAGCTACTATGTGCTGAAGGAAAACCTCGAAAAGGCAAGGAAACAGTTCCGCCAGGTGCCAATGATGCTCGAAGCATTTGAGTACTGGTTTGGCAGATATCCTTTCTACGAAGACAGCTACAAGCTTGTTGAAGCGCCATACCTCGGCATGGAACATCAAAGCTCGGTTACATACGGCAACGGATTCCGTAACGGCTACCGCGGAGCCGACCTCAGCGACAGCGGCTGGGGGATGAAGTTCGATTACATTATTATTCACGAATCGGGGCACGAATGGTTTGCCAACAGCATAACCTACAATGATGTGGCCGATATGTGGGTGCACGAAAGCTTCACAAGTTATTCGGAAAGCCTGTATCTTGAATACTTTTACGGCAAGGATGCCGGACGCGAATATGTGCTCGGCCTTCGCCGCAATATACTCAACGACCGGCCGGTAACCGGCGTTTATGGCGTTAACCACGAAGGCTCTGGCGACATGTACTGGAAAGGTGCAAACATGCTCCACACGCTGCGGCAGATTGTAGGCAACGACGGTAAATGGCGTTCAATACTGCGGGAAATGAACACTCAGTTTTATCATACGGTGGTAACAGGCACCGAAATAGAAAGTTTCCTGAGCGAGAAGACCGGAATAGACCTGCGCTACTTTTTCGACCAGTATTTAAGGGACGTGAGGATTCCGGTATTTGAATATTACGTGAACGACGGCCGGCTTATGTACCGGTGGAACAACTGCGTGGACGGGTTCAACATGCCTGTAAGGGTTTTCATTTCGGGCAGTCCGGTAAACCTTCGCCCCACAACAAGCTACGCCTCCGTTAACCTTGGCATAAGCAACCCGGAAATAAAGGTTGACCCCAATTATTATGCCGGCGAGCTTAATATTACAGGGGAATAACCCATACCGTAAAACAAAAGACCGCCCGCAGGCAGTCTTCATATTCAGGATTTTCCGACAATATGTTTTTCTGATGATAAATAAACATTAAAAAAATATAAAATAATTGTAACCTTTTCCTGAAATAACCGTATAAGTGGGGAAAATAGGTTTTTTCATAGGTTTAGATTTTAGTTAGAGTAAAAAAGACTGTGTTTGCAGTCTTTTTTATTTTTGGTTCGGCGGATAGACGGAACACAAACAAAAACAGCATTATTTGAAAAGTTAATTGCCATAAACCGTTTGCACCGCGCTGAACGCCGCGACGTATGGCGCGGTCAATGCCGAACTGTGCGTTTGCCGCGCCTGCCGTCATCAAGGCAAGCGCGAGCATTACGATTACTGATTTTACGGTTTTCATGTTATATCTTATTTCGGTTAATTTAAAGCCCGATGATTCCTCTGAGCAGCACGGCAGCCAGTATTACCG
>JAITVX010000093.1 GCA_031285575.1 Bacteroidales bacterium | reverse complement strand
ATTTGGCCTGGAAATTCAAACATTCGGGAGAGTCTGCTCCAGTCCTCGAGTCATGAGCTGACTACTCAGGATATTTTTTATCCACATCATCTCAAATTTTTTACGCCTGTTCGATGCCGGCTGCCTGATATATTTTCGTTTGATCGGAACTGCTTCTCTAGTGGAATATCTTGTTTTAAGTATGGTTCGACAGAGAACCGGCTCATCACCGGTATTATAGATGGTCATTATCGATACGCTGCTGTAAATTGCCGAAAAATGCTTGACAACTTTCCAGCGTCCTGTCGCCTGCAGGATGACATAATACTAATCCGGCTTCGGGAAAAAAACCGTCCATATCCATTTCCCTCTATATTCATTTTCCATATCATCTTCGGTGAACGCTTTTTTACTTACAAAAGACCATCATTCATCTATTTGACACTCTTTTAACTGTAATGAAGACAGCAGGCCGGATAAAAATCAAATCCGAATGCTTCCCTGCCTTGAGAATAACTTGTTTCAAAGCTTCTGGATGATCATGTTCCAACCCGCACGACAGCCAAATTATTTGATGCCAACCAGAGGCAGGTAAGGTATTGGGTTGCTCTATATTCCCGTTACGGCGAAGAAGGGTTGCGGATGCAGTCCGGATATTATCCCATAGAGTTTAAATACAAGGTTTTGCAGGATATGTTTGAGCATCATTTATCTTTGCAGGAAACGGCATTAAAATATGGCATACCAAGTCCCTGCACCGTCCTTGTGTGGAAACGTAAATACGATAAGAAAGGATTGTTTGGGCTTAATGATGGTAGCCGGATATGGTCTGAAAGTATGGTGAAAAAAGATGATATGGACTGCGCGCTCAATGCAGGCGCCGATTATATCGTTACAAATGACCGGCATTTCAATATCCTGAAAAATATTGACTTCCCATGATAAGTGTGATTGACATCGAAACATTCAAGGGCATGCTGAACCTGTAAACGGGTTGCCTGATCTCAGGCAACCTCGTATTATAACCGCATATTTCCCGAAGATACCTAATATCGTGCCAAGGGAGTTATTTCATGGCCCGAAAATTCATGGCGTAGATACTTGTAATATCCAGATATGCCAATCATGGCGGCATTATCGGTGGTGTATTTAAGTTCGGGGATAAACAGGTTCCATTTCCGTTTCAGCGCCTGCTCGGTCATTGCGTTGCGCAGGCCCGAGTTGGCCGACACTCCTCCGGCAATGCCAACACTGTTTATTCCGGTTTGGCTTACGGCTTTTATGATTTTGCCTGCAAGTATTTCAATTATTGTGCGCTGCAGCGATGCGCACAGGTCATTTTTATTGCGTTCAATGAAATCGGGGTCGTCTTTAAGCATGTCTCTTATGAAATATAGGAAACTTGTTTTCAGACCGCTGAAACTGAAGTCGAGCCCCTTTACTGCGGGCTTTGCAAACCTGAACGCTTCGGGATTGCCTTTGGCTGCAAGCCTGTCGATTACCGGGCCCGCCGGATATGGCAGTCCTATAACCTTTCCGCACTTGTCGAATGCTTCTCCTGCAGCATCGTCAATAGTGCTGCCAATAACTTCCATGTCGTAATGGTTTTTCATTATTATGAACCTTGTGTGCCCGCCCGAAACAAGGAGACACAGGAAGGGAAAGGCGGGCGTACGGTTTTCTTTTCCCTTTTCGAGAATAAAATGAGCCATTACGTGCGCCTGCAGATGGTTCACTTCAATAAGCGGTATGTTGCGGGCAATTGCAAAGCCTTTCGCAAACGAAGTTCCTACGAGCAGCGACCCCAGCAGCCCGGGCCCACGGGTAAATGCAACGGCGTCGATGCTGCCGGCAGAAATACCGGCCTGCCTTACGGCCTCCGTTACAACGGGGGTGATGTTCGACTGATGTGATCGCGACGCAAGTTCCGGAACTACGCCGCCATACTGCCTGTGAACATCCTGGTTAGCTATCAGGCTGGAAAGAACGTATCCGTCGGCTATGACAGCCGCAGAGGTGTCGTCGCACGAAGATTCTATTGCAAGTATTGTAACCATTTTTTTGATATTCGATATATTTTAGGTTATTTTGACGCTTGATACTTGTATAACAAGTATAATAACACTGGATCACTTCCTCGCAATAACGGAATACGTTTCGGAACGTGCGAACCCGAAGGGTGAAGTAATCCGGAGAAACAAGAACATGTAAATATTTTTTATAAATTGTGTAATACTTAAATGTCCAAAAGTATTAAAAAAATATTAAAACGTATTTATATTGCTTCCGGAGCGGTTGCCGGGCTGGTAATTATTCTGTATTTCGGTATGCAGCTGTATGCCGTACAAACATTTATCATTAAAAAAGTTACAGACAGAATATCAAAAGAATTCAATTCAACGGTTCAGATAGGGAAAGTTGAATTTGAGTTTTTCGACCGTCTGTCGCTTGGCAATGTTCTTATTAAAGACCGGCATAACGATACGCTTATTTTCTGCGAAAAAGTGATTACAGGAATAAGCCGGTTAAGATTAAAGGAAAGCTCGTTCAGGTTTGGCAATGTTTACCTATCCAGGCCGGTTTTTGCCATGGCAACAGACAGCCTTGGCGAATTAAACCTGAAATGGTATCTCGACCAGCTTAAAAACAACGACAGTACAAAAGTGAAAAAGCCCGTGGGAATTACTTTCGACCACATTGACCTGCACGAAGCAAGGTTCTCGCTTTACGACAGCCGTAAGAGCGACGGCATAAACGGCATAAACTTCAGCAACCTCAAGGCAGGTAATATAAACGGCACCGTTGAACAGCTAAAAATTGACGGCGATACCATATCCTTAGGCATACACAACCTGGCCCTGAAAGAGGCATCGGGCTTTACAGTAAAGAAGCTGAACAGCAACATGTCCATAACCAAAGGGCGGCTGGCATTCAGCAACGTCGGGATAATATGCGACAGCACCGTAATCGACATGCCGACACTTGAACTGCTGGGCGATTCGTCAGGTTCGTTTTCCAACTTTGTTGAAAACGTAAGGCTGCGAATCAACCTGAATAACTCCCTGATAAGCACCTCCGATCTTATGTATTTTGTACCGGCCTTACGGCCGGTTAATGAAGCCATACAGTTATCGGGCAGGATATCGGGCACAATTTCCGAACTCCGCGGACGCAACATAATTGCCTCGTACAGGGAGCATACCTATCTCGACTGCGATTTCGACATCTCAGGTCTGCCCGACATTAAAGATGCATTTATCTATATTGGAATCAGTAAATTGACAACCGACGCCGGAGACATTGAAAAGCTTTCCATCGACAATAAACAGATTGCATTGCCCGACATGCTGTATAAAACCGGCAAGCTCTCATTCGACGGCAGCTTCACCGGGTTTATAACCGATTTTGTAGCATACGGCAAACTGAACAGCCCAACCGGAGCCGTTGCAGCCGACCTCTCACTGCGCCCTGTGGACAGAAGAAATTACATAATAAAAGGTATGTTTAAAGGAAGTGGCATTGACCTGGGCGAAATAACCGGTAACAGCCAGAACCTCGGTAAAATGAGCATCAGCTCAGATATCGACGGCTCGGTGTCGGCAACAAAAAGATTTGCCGTTAACCTTACAGGAACAGTTGACAGCATCGATATAAAGAATTATCGATACAGGAATATTGCACTGAACGGCCTGTTTACCGACAAAATGTGGGACGGGAGTATCGATATAGATGACGAAAACCTTAAAATGGATATACAGGGGCTTTTCAGCTTCGAAAAGGAACTCCCCGAGTTTAACTTTACATTGAATCTGGCAAAGGCAAACCTCTTTAACCTTAACATTGAAAAGAAAGACACAACATCGGCAGCAAGTCTTCTCATTACTTCCGACTTCAGAGGAAACAGCATCGACAACCTCAACGGTGAAATAAAGTTGCTGAACGCAAACTTCATCCGCCATAGAGATACGCTCGAACTGAACGATCTTGCCGTTAATACTTTTATAGAAGACAGTAAACCTGTGCTAAGTCTAAGGTCTGATTTCGTCGATGCCGACATGAAAGGAATGTACAGCTTCGGTAACCTGCAGAACCTTTTCCGGTATGCAGTATCAAACATTATGCCGCTGAAACACCATTCCGGTCTCAGGCGAGCAGACCTGGGGCAAAACGACTTCCTGTTCAGCGTAAACCTGAAAAACACCGGCGAAATAAACTCGTTTTTCAACACCGGGCTTCAATTATCAAGCAACAGTCATATTGAAGGCATCGTCAACTCCGACAGCATCATTATGCTATCCGGAAGAATAAAAGAACTTACCGTTTACAATAACCGGTTTAACGATTTCAACCTGAATGCAGTTTTTAAAGACAGTATATTTAATGCCGACATCACAAACTCGTCGCTTGATATACTGGAGCAGTCAACTCTCGACAGTTTCAGTATAAACATAAGCGCGGCGCACAACAGTTTCACCTTTAAGACCCTGTGGGGCGGCGGAAACAGACAGAGCAACAGCGGAACCATCATTGCAAAAGGTGCATATTTCACAGAAAGCTCCGATGCAGGAAAAGTACTGCTCGGAATCGACATTGAGCCCACCGAAGTTCGCACGCGAACCAACTTGTGGGAAATATCGGGCTCGAACATTGTAATCGATACCAGCGCCATTAAAATCAGCGGCTTTCAGGCAGGAAGCTCCGATTATTTTTACAGCGTTGACGGAAGTGTTTCCCTAAATCCAGCCGACACCCTGCGCCTTGGTTTCAGAGGTATAGGCATTGCACCGCTGAATTACTTTATTAACCGTAACAAAAACGACAACAACGACGGCCTTGCGCTCGATATTGACGGAACGCTAAACGGCAACATAATACTTGCAAACCTTTACCGGAGCGCTCTTATTCAGGGCAACCTCACCATAGATAACCTTACCGCCCTCGGTTCCAATTTCGGCGCCCTCAACATAGCCTCCGCCATCGACGTCAATACCAATGTAATAGCACTCAGAGCGAAAAACAGTCTCAACGGAGAAAACAACATAGACGTAGAAGGCTACTACGACCCTCCGGCAAAGAAACTCGACCTTGCAATAACTGCCAATAAACTGCCGGTTGCACCTCTTAATCTTCTACTAAACTCATTTGCATCAGGTATTTCAGGCAGAACTTCCGGAAAAATAAATCTGCAGGTTAATCCGGGCAACATATCGCTCGACGGCTCCGTTATGGCCGAAAACACTACAATAAAAATAGACTACCTCCAGGCGCTGTACCGTATAAACGACTCAATACGCTTCGATGAAAAAGGAATACACTTTAATAACATAAGGCTGCTCGACGAACGCGGCAACCATGGCTTTCTGAGCGGTGTTGTATCTCATAAAAACTTCAAAAACATTACCCCGAATCTTACTGTGAACATTTTCGACGCCATGGTTCTGAACACAAAACCGAAAGACAACAGCCAGTTCTACGGCTCCGCCTTTGCATCGGGCATTGCCACAATAAAAACATTATCGGGCGGTGCAATGACATTCGACATATCGGCCTCAACAGGACACAACACACGGTTCTACATACCGCTAAGTACAGGTGCCTCGGTTTCAGACGCAGCATTCGTAACATTCGTCGATCATGCCCGCCACGATACCATCCCATCACCTCTCCTGTCTTTGCAGCCCCAAAGCTCGGGAATGGATTTGAACATGGACCTCCGCGTTAACCCCGAAGCTGAAATTCAACTTATATTCGATCTCACGGTTGGCGACATAATGAAAGCCAACGGAAGTGGAAACCTCAACATAAACTATAACCGCCGTGGAGAACTGAACATAATTGGCGACTATGTTATTGACCGTGGAGATTACCTTTTTACACTCGGCAATTTTCTAAACAAGCATTTTTCGGTGCAGAACGGCAGCCGGATAATTTTCAGCGGCGACATTAACAATGCCGAAATAGACATCATGGCAATATACCGCTTAAGAGCCTCGCTGGCCGAAATAGTTCCATCAGCAATGGCAGCCGACGGCGCCACAGGCGAACGGGTGCAGGTTGAATGTCGCCTGAACCTCACCGGTAAACTGTTTAACCCCCGGATAGCATTCGACATATACCTGCCCACTGTAGATGAACGAACCCGCGCATATCTCAAAAATGTTACCGCAACCGAAGAACAGCTAAGCCGCCAGTTCCTCTACCTGCTTGTAATGAATCGTTTTTATCCCGACCCAATTTCAGGCGTAAGCCCCACAACCGCCGGAGCAACAGGAGGCGCCGCCGCAGTAACAACATCAGAAATGCTGTTCAGTCAGCTAAGCAACATGCTTTCAAAAATAAGCGACGACGTCAACATAGGCATCAATTACCGCCCAGGCGACGGAAACAGCACCATAAACCCCGACCTATGGGAAGTTGCAACAATAATCCCCGTACTCAACGACAGAGTAACATTAAACGGCAATTTCGACATAAGAGGAACAAGCAGCCCCCCCGCTACCGCCGGCACATCACCCAATAATATTACAGGCGATTTCGACGCCGAATTGAAAGTAACCGATAAAATACGCTTCAAGGTATTTAACCGTTACAACAACCCCTACGAAGGCAAAAGCGACGCATACACACAGGGAATAGGAATTTTTTTCCGGCAGGAATTCAACAGATTCTCCGACCTTTTCAGAAAAGACACCCTCAAAACGCACTGACATGAGCTATGTGGCAATAAGCCGGCACATGCAAAGAAACCGCTACATGCGCGCTAAATGGTATTGGCTAAAATGGAAAAATGATATACAATGAGTAACATGAAAATACTGGTTTACGGCGCCGGTGTTATCGGCAGTATATTTGCGGGTAAACTGGCAAAAAACGGCTGTGATATTACCGTTCTCGCAAGAGGCGACAGGTATCGGGAAATGATGGAAAATGGAATAGTTCTCAAAAATTCATTGAATAATAAACCGGAAACAATAAAAACCGGTGTCGTTGAAACATTAAACGAAAACGATCATTATGATTATATCATTGTAGCGGTTCAAAATAATCAGATCAGCAGTATTCTGCCCGTGCTGGCAAAAAACAGATCGCGGAATATTGTTTTTGTGGTGAATAATCCGCTGGGGTATGAAGAATGGATAAACAGTGTCGGATATGAACGGATCATCATCGGCTTCCCTTCTGCCGGCGGGGAACGGATCAATGGCACCGTTCATTATTTTATCGGGAAAGGGTTCGCAAAATTATTCCAGTCAACCACCTTTGGCGAACTGAACGGTAAAAAGACAGAACGGCTCAAAAAACTGTATTCCATATTCAGGAAAAGCGGTTTTTCTCCAAGCATCAACCATAAAATGGACTGGTGGCAAAAGACCCACGTGGCCGTAGTTTTGCCAATCGCAAAAGCATTATACCGTTATCAATCGGATAATTATGAACTGGCAAAATCATATAAAACATTAAAAAATATGGTACTGGCAACCCGTGAGTTGTTTTCAATATTAAAAAGTAACCATATAAAAATAACGCCGCGGAAATTGCTGTTTTATTATCTGCCCGCAGGCATCATTGCGAAAATATGGCAGATGGTGATGCGTACAAAAACCGCAGAATATGCAATGGCAAAACATACAATAGCCGGAAAAGGCGAAATGGAAACACTGGAGAAACAATTTATGGCATTAAACACAAAGAATATAAAATTGAAATATTACAAAGGATTATAAAGGTTTTACCATGGGAACATACGAATTTGACGGTGATCAATATAAAAAAGCATCAAAGCATCAAAAAGAGTGGGGGAACACAATAATATCCCGATTAAAATTAACGGGCGCGGAAACAGTTCTTGATTTGGGCTGTGGTGATGGTGTTTTAACAAAACAGCTTTCTGAATTAGTCCCCAATGGCAAAGTTTTAGGGATTGTCGGATCGGAGGGTATGATAAAAGCGGCAAAAACACTTTTTTCAAATAATCTGACATTTGAAAAAATGGATATAAATGATATGGGATTTGAAAATGAGTTTGATTTTATATTCTCAAACGCTACGTTTCATTGGATTAAAGACCATAAAAAATTAATCAATAATTGCCATACAGCATTGAAGAAAAATGGTTTCATCCGGTTTAATTTTGCGGGCAACGGTAACTGTTCAAATTTTTTTGCGGTAATAAATGATGTAATAAAACATGAAAAATACAAAAAATATTTTATTGCTTTTGAATGGCCATGGTATATGCCGTCTGTGGAAGAATACAGGGAAAAAATATTGGAATGTAATTTTTCCAATATAGAAATTTGGGAAGAAAACGCGGACAGGTATTTTGATAATCAAGAAGAAATGAGCAAGTGGATAGAACAACCGTCAATCGTTCCGTTCATTAAATTGGTTAGCGATGA
>JAITVX010000090.1 GCA_031285575.1 Bacteroidales bacterium | reverse complement strand
CGCTGTGCCCGGACAGGTAGCTCATCAGTGCTTCTGGAATTACGCCCAACAGATCTGCCGCCGTCACTTTGTGATCCTTAAAACTCGTCATAAAATCCTGATTATTAATCGTTAAAGATAATCAAAATATATGATGCAGCCAAAGATAATCATCTAAAAATCAGTCTGATAATGAAATTATTTCCGTCCGGAATCTATCCGTTTTGAACATCCTGACAATACAAAAAAACGGTCTTCTTATCGCCCTCGACGGATTTCTTCTGCTCAAAGGCATCCAGAAACCAAAGGGAAAAGCACGGAAGTCGATAGAATACTATCAGAAAAATCTTGCTGGCCTCGACAGGAAAGCATTGAACTGCCTTAACAGCGCATATAAGGTATTGCATTTGTGGGGTTATTACGATGGCATAGAAGACGCCCGCGTTGTAAGGATAGGCTTTGATGATGCCTACGCTATTATAGACAAAATAAAGCCGTAGCCGCAAGGTGCGGCAAGTAACGAACCCCACCCCGCACGGCATTTGAGTAGCTGCGCGCGGGGTTTTTGTTTAAACTTTTCAGACGTTTCGTTTTTTTAAGCAAGCTCATAAAACAACGCTCACTCGTCTATGTACAGCCACCTTGCGCCGTTTTCTGCCTCTCATGAAATTAGGACATTTCGTTTTATGCCCCATACAACAAAAAACATTATTTTTGCAATCGAAAAAAACAGATGATTAATCGCATAAAAACAGTTTCCCTGTCAGGGGTAAGGGCTATAATCACAACAAAAATACAATCCCCTTCATGTTTTATATGGAGATGAACATGGGGGTGACAGAAACAGTCTCCATTAACAGATAATTTTTTTAAACCGCCCGAGAGGGTATAAAAAATTTAAAAACATGCAATACATAACTCCGTTTTTACTGTTGCTGAACGAGATGTCTCCCTATCTGCTACTTGGGTTCCTGATTGCGGGACTACTGAAGGTGTTTGTGCCCAGGGAAAAATATATCGGACAGATAGCCCGCCCCAACTTCCGTTCGGTACTGTGGGCTGCTCTGGCTGGCGTGCCGCTGCCGCTGTGCTCCTGCGGAGTTATCCCTACCGGCATGTCGCTTCGCAAAGAGGGTGCAAGCAAGGGAGCTACGGTTGCATTCCTTATTTCAACACCTCAAACGGGCGTTGACAGCATTGCCGCCACCGGCTCACTGCTTGGTCTGCCGTTTGCCATAATACGTCCGGTAGCTGCCTTTATAACTGGTCTGGCGGGTGGCTTTGCAACCAACAGACTGGATAAAACAGTCGGCGAAAGCGACATTATAAACTCCGAAGACGGAAACGATTCGCTGGACAAAAGCAAAATAGCCCGGGTTTTTCATTACGCCTTTGTCGAAATGCTGCAAAACATAGGCAAGTGGCTACTTGCAGGAATTTTGATAGCCGGCCTGATAGCCATTTTCCTGCCCGACGATATTTTCACCACCTTCCTCAGCAACCCGCTGCTCAACATGCTGCTGGTGCTTGCCATTGCCGTTCCCACATACACCTGCGCCACCGGATCTATCCCCATGGCGGCAGTGCTTATGATGAAAGGACTTTCGCCCGGCGCAGCGCTCGTATTTCTGATGGCAGGACCTGCCACAAGCATTGCATCCATCACGGTACTGGGCAAAATGCTGGGACGGAAAACGCTGCTCATTTACCTGGCAAGCATTATTGCCGGCGCCATGCTTTTCGGCCTGGCAATCGACTACCTGCTGCCTGCCTCGTGGTTTGGCATGAACCAAATGAATCACGACCTGATGCACCACACCCACCACCACGCATTTTCAGTATTCCCGAGCATCTGTTCCATCCTGCTTGTACTGCTGATTATAAATGCCTTTATCAGGAAATACATCGATTCACGAGCAGTAATGAAACACTCGGCCACGGCAAAAACATACAAAATTGGTGGTATGACATGCAATCACTGCAAAGCAACCGTTGAAAAAAACCTTGCCAGACTGGAAGGGGTAGCCTCCGTACACGTAGATTTGAGCAAGGGCATCGCTTACGTGGAAGGCACACCCGACGACGACGAAGTTAAAAAAACAGTTACGGCAATTGGCTTTGAATATAACAGCTAATCGACAACCAATTAATGCAAAACATAGAAGGAGCAATGGATGAACTGTTAAAAATATCATCATAAATTCTTAAAAAACAGTAGTGTAATTAATTTTTAGAAATTACATATTATAAGTTTTGAAGGTTGTGGGAACGGCCTCCAATTTTTATGCGTTTGTGAGGGAGCAAGGAATTTCATGTAAATTTGGCGGTAATGTTTCAGTTCTTTCTTCTTAGGAATCATAATTAGTCGTCCCTTAAGAACTTTTTAATACTGTAATTTACAGTAATATAATTTTCTTATTGTTTTGCAAGAATTGCAAGTTTTTCTATCTTTGGGCATGGAAACCTGCAGATTTTTATGATAAGAAGAATACCATCCTCCCAGTCTCTATTCTCATTTTTAAAGGAGATAAAACGACCTTTAGCACCTCTACCGTTCAAGAGAAAAACATCACGTATCCCACGTGAGGCTTCTTTTTGGACTCATTATAGAAGTCACCGAAAATCTCTCGAATAAAAAGATTTCAATGAAATATGCTTTATTAAGAGACAACTACTTAGCAACTTAAATTAATTATGCCAATGACAGAAATTACAAATGTTATAAAACAGCACAAAGAGCTGTGCGTGCTGGCATCGGAAAAAAAAATAAAACAGAGCCTTGATATTTTACTGAGCATTATATCAAATGTACTGTCGGGCGATTTGCGCAACGAATACGACACAATAGTTATGACATACAAAAACATGCTCGAATACACGGTAAACGGAATTAACGACCCGCAGCGCAACAATGTTTATCTGAGGCTTATACAGTCGATACTTAAACTGTCTGACAGAGCAGTGCAGGACATTCTGTTGCGATATTCGGGCTGGCACACCTACAGTGTAAAACGGCAGGTGGAAAGGGAACTGATGCTGACAGGTAAAACAATTGCAGAAACGGTTGATGACCTTATTTTTAAACCAGAACTCGATGAATGGCTGACGGCAAGCACCGAAATGCCACCGGACCCGGAATCGGAAATGTCGAAAAAGCACAGACAGCTTATCACAAACATATTTAACCACATGTGGCTGACAGACTATTATGGCGAAGCCGAATACAGCCTGATAAGCATAATAACAAACCCCCGAAAGTTCAGATGGCATGAAGCCAACCTGTTTATATCGGCCATAACACTAAGCGCACTGCGAACATGGCAAACAGGTAAGCTGATGAAACTGCTCGACATATATGAAGAAAAACAGGAACAGGTGATGGAACGTGCACTGTGCGGCCTGATACTGAACCTGCATTACTACGACAACCGCATTATGCTGTATCCCGAAATTGGCAGACGACTTGAAATGCTTGGCGATACCGCATCATTTCGCGAACACTGCCGTATAATAGTTCTGCAGATAATAAGATCGAGAGAAACAGAACCGCTTGCACGAAGACTTCATGAGGAAATACTTCCGCATGTTGAAAAACTGCGTCCGAAGATTGAAGACAAGCTCGAACTCGACGGCATACTGCCACGCGAAGCCGACGGGAAAAACCCCGACTGGTCGGAAGTGTTCAGCGATTCTGACGAAATATACAAAGCAATGGAAGATCTCACCAACTTGCAGATAGAGGGAGCAGATGTTTACATGTCGGCATTTTCGCAAATGAAGAACTTCGACTTTTTTAAGGATTTCAAGAACTGGTTTATGCCGTTTTATCCCGACCATGAGGCAGTGAACGAAATACATGGCGACGAAATACTTGGGCCTGCCGCAAACGAGCTTGTGCAAGCGCTGTATAAAACACCGTTTATATGCAACTCCGACAAGTTTTCGCTGCTGCTTAACCTGAACCGGCTGCCATCGTCGCAGAAAAACATGATGGCGAAAATATTCAGTATGGAACTGGAAGGAATGCATCAGCTCAACAACGAATCGCTGACAGACCCCTACCGCAACTTCAGGATAAACATAACACAGTACCTGCAGGATATTTACCGGTTCTTCAAGCTGTCGCCATATAAAAAGGAGTTTGAAGACATCTTCACCGGAAGGCTAGATATATACAACTCGTTGTTCTTTGCGCTTACAGGCAACGGCGACGAAACCGAAGCGGGACTTGCTGATTATTTTTTCAACAAAAGCTTTTACAGCGATGCTCTTACGCTATTCATAAAACAGATAGCGAAAAAGCCCGACGATGCAGGTCTTTATGAAAAAACAGGCTACTGCTTTCAGGAGAAAGCAAACTATCGCAAGGCGCTGCAATATTACATGAAAGCCGAACTGATTGACAGGAAGCCATGGACGCTGAAAAAGATAGGGTTGTGCCTCCGCCGACTTGGGGAAACGGAAAAAGCGCTTGAATACTACATACATGCAAGCGACAGGGAGCCTGAAAACATTCACACCACAATAATGATAGCACACTGCTACCTCGACCTTAAAGATTATGGGCAGGCGCTGAAATACTACTTCCGCGTTGAATACACCGACCCTGCAAACCTGAAGATACTGCGCCCGATAGCCTACTGCTACTTTGCACTCGGACGGTTTGGCGATTCGGAAAAATATTACGACAGGCTGTCGGCCGGAAAACTCTCTGCACACGACCTTATAAACAAAGGCCACCTGGCGCTGTGCCAGGGACAGATGAAAGAAGCCGCAGAGTGTTACCGGCAAAGCATAGTGTCGGGCGAGCTGTCAATTGCACAGTTTACCACAATATTCAGCGAAGACAAGGAATTGCTGTGCAAACTCGGTGTAAAGCACAACGACCTGTCAATAATGCACGATTATGTGCTGTTCAGTATAACATAACATGTAAGTTGCATGAAAATAAACAGAAGTAAGCGTTAGAAAAGAAGATATAAACAAAATACATGCAGATGCAGGCAAAAGAAAGATAAAAATAAGTAAAATAAATTCAGATACAGATAAAAAAAGCAGATATAAATAAAGTAAACAAGCAGTAAGCAAAATAATAGCAGAAGTAAGCGTTGGAAAGATAGAAATGGATGTTGGAAAAGAGAAAGTAGATAAAAGATGTCGTATCCTTGGGAAAAATAGACAGATTACACATATAAAAACATAATACAAACAGGGTCAAACGATTTTTTTACCTTTTGACCCTGTTTTGTGAAAACACTTATCGTAAAACCGGCTCTGCGATGAGGTGGTTACTCCAGGAAAAAGAACAGACTGTCAGGTATAAATAACCATTTGTCTTTCGGTGTCCCATCCCATACTTTTAGTCTGCTTCCGGTTGTTTTCATCAATTGTATAATTATTTGCCATAAAAATTTTCTTCTGTCGGTTTGTATTTTTCCACAATATCAAATTTGTTTCCATATTTTCCTGCCATTTTAGCGCCTGTGTCGCATAACTGAAAATAAGTACTACCTTTAAGCGCATTTTTTTTTGCATAAACCGATGTTTCTTTTTATCTTTTTTATTGCATCAGAACTGCTTGTGCCGGTTGTAATACTGCAGCATTTCGGCCGCAGATCGAAGCTGCAGGTTTGGCTTCTGTGCATTGTTCATGCCGCCTTGTCGGTACTGTTCTGGGCGCTGTATATAAAAACAAAGGCTTACAGTGGCGCTTTCGACGCTCCTGCCAATATATATGGCCTTATGCTGATGACCGGCACTGTATCTGCCGTAATGATTCCCAGAGGTATCTTCATCATCACCCATTTTGCCGGCAAGTTGCTTAGACGCAAAACAGGCGGCTGCATTAAATGGCTCACAGATGCAGGGACGACGATAGCTTCGGCAGTGTTTATAATTATAGCCGCCGGCACACTGTATGGCAGGTTCAATGTTAAGATTGACAGAGTGGAAATACCGGTAGAAGGCCTTCACGATGACCTCGACGGCCTGAAGATTGTACAGATATCCGACCTGCACCTGGCCGGCTTCCACAGCCACGGAAAAGTTTTGTTGGAATACATGAACATTATAAACAGTCTCGCCCCTGACTTGCTTATAAATACCGGCGACTTTGTTTCATACGGCTGGCGCGAGTTTGACAGTTACGACACAATACTTTCAAGAGCCGGCAGCCGGTATGGAAGCTTTGCCGTTCTCGGCAATCACGACTTTGGAACATACCATCCATACTTTAACGACAAGGAAAGAGAACACAACATCAGAATGATTAATCAAAAGGTAAAATCGTCGGGATATACCGTACTTAACAACGAACATGCAACCGTCAACGTAGGCGATGCAATAATCGGCATTGCAGGTGTTACGGCCGTTGGGCGACACCCCGATATTTCTCATGGCAGCATCGACTCGGCCATGCAGGGGCTCGGCTCTGTTGACCTCACAATTGCACTTTCGCATGATCCAAACCACTTTGCCGAAGCTATCGAGGGGCAGACAGGCATCGATATAACGCTGTCGGGGCACACGCATGGCATGCAGATGGGAGTAAACGGCAAACGCTTCAGATGGAGCCCGTCTCAATACCTGTATCCACACTGGAACGGGATATACCGGTCGGGCAGGCAGTATCACTACGTAAACCGTGGGCTGTGAACACTCGCCATTCCCTTCAGAATGTGGATGCCACCGGAGATAACGCTTATAACATTGAAAAAACACTTTTAAAACGCCGGTTCAATGTATTTTCTGATTAGTTCTAATTTTCCAAAAACTCCATCTCGTTCACTGTAATGCTCATTGAAACAATGCAAAAGTTGAAAATCACAGGAAACTAATTTTGAGATAATTCGTGAGACTGGATTTTTAAATTTTATTAAGGTATTTATTTACTGATGATTATTAGAATAATTCATCTTCCGTCCGCACCATCAGGATTAATGATGATTGGTACAAAATGTTGAAAGTCTGTAATCAAGGAAACCCATTGCAGACTTCTTTCTTTCTGTCCTTTTCCATCGTTTCAAGAAAGCCTTTGTTGGAATTGATACCGAAAAAATCCAGTTATTAATATAATATCTGAAATTACGTGAGTTTGCCATAGCAATTTAACTGCCTTTGCTATATTTGCAGTTCAAAAAAGAAAAATGAATTTTGTTGACGAACTGAAGTGGAGAGGAATGATACATGATATCATTCCGGGAGCTGAAGAGTTCCTTTCAAAGGAAAAAGTATCGGGCTACATAGGCTTCGACCCTACGGCCGATTCGCTGCACATAGGACACATGGTGCAGGTTATGCTGCTTGTTCATTTCCAGAGAGCCGGGCACACGCCGATAGCTCTTGTGGGCGGTGCAACGGGAATGATTGGCGATCCTTCCGGCAAATCGGAAGAAAGAAACCTGCTTGACGAAACGGCGCTGAGAAAAAACCAGGCTGGTATCAGGAAACAGCTTTCAAGGTTTCTCGATTTTGAGTCTGACAAACCAAACAGGGCCATAATGGTTAATAACTACGACTGGATGAAAGAATATTCCTTCCTCCAGTTTATAAGAGAAATAGGGAAACACATCACGGTAAACTACATGATGTCGAAAGACTCGGTTAAAAAGCGGATAAACTCGGAAGCAAGGGATGGGCTGTCGTTTACCGAGTTTTCATATCAGCTGGTTCAGGGAGCCGATTTCCTTCACCTGTACAACTCCATGGGATGCAGGCTCCAGATGGGAGGCTCTGACCAGTGGGGAAATATAGTAACCGGCACCGAACTTATACGCCGGAAAACAAGCGGAGAAGCCTTTGCAATTACCTGCCCGCTTGTAACAAAATCTGACGGAGTGAAGTTCGGAAAAACAGAATCGGGTAACGTATGGCTCGACCCTGAAAAAACAACACCATACCGGTTTTACCAGTTTTGGCTCAACGTTTCGGATAAAGATGCAGCAAGGTATATCAAGATATTTACCATACTTGGCAGGGAAGAAATAGAATCAATAACAGCCGAACACGCCAAGGCTCCCGGCGAACGGCTGCTGCAGAAAAGGCTGGCCGAGGAAGTAACCGTAATGGTTCATACGCGCGAAGAATACATGGCCGCCGTTGAAGCCTCACAGATACTTTTCGGCAAAGGGACAACCGAATCTCTGAAAAAGATGGACGAAAACACATTCCTTTCGGTATTTGAAGGAGTTCCGATGTTTGATATAGCAAGGGATATTATTGACAGCGGCGTTTCTGTTGCCGACCTGTGCGCCGTACACACCACCATCCTTGCTTCAAAAGGCGAATTGCGGAGGCTTGTGCAGGGAGGAGGATTGAGCGTCAACAAGGAAAAAGTAGATAACCCCGACATGAAAATGGACAGAGAGTCGCTTCTCAATGGCAAGTACCTGCTTGTACAGAAGGGAAAGAAAAACTATTTCATGATTCGCACATTTTAAGGGTAAAGAGACCGCTCTACAAGATACTGTAACTGAAAATTCTGATATTTATTAATTGAGGTAATCTGACTTGAAATGAGAAAATGGAGAATAGATGATTCTGCCGAACTGTACAATATTAACGGTTGGGGTGTTGATTATTTTTCGATAAATGAAAAAGGAAATGTTACTGTTACACCACAGAAGGAAGGCGTGCAGGTGGATTTGAAGGAACTGCTTGACGAACTTACCCTCTCCGACGTTTCGACCCCCGTGCTGGTAAGGTTTCCTGACATACTTGACGACAGGATTAAAAGCCTGTCGAAATGTTTTAAATCAGCATCCGAAGAATACGGCTACAATGCACAGAACTTTATAATATACCCCATAAAGGTAAACCAGATGCGGCCCGTTGTTGAGGAAATTGTAAGCCACGGCAAAAAATTCAACATAGGTCTGGAAGCCGGTTCAAAACCCGAACTCCATGCTGTTATAGCCATCAATACAGACCCCGAATCGCTGATAATATGCAACGGATACAAAGACGAAGACTATATAGAACTTGCACTGCTTGCCCAGAAAATGGGTAAACGAATATTCCTTGTAGTTGAAAAGCTGAATGAACTCAAACTCATAGCATCAATTGCAAAAGGACTTAAAATTAAGCCCAATCTCGGTATCCGGATAAAACTTGCAAGTGTGGGAAGCGGCAAATGGGAAGAATCTGGCGGCGACATAAGCAAATTCGGACTTACATCAAGCGAACTTATTGAGGCCCTCGACTTCCTCGAAAAAAATAAACTGCGCGACTGTGTAAAACTCATACACTTTCACATAGGAAGCCAGGTAACCAAAATACGGAGAATAAAAGTTGCACTCAAGGAGGCCTCGCAGTATTACGTACAGCTCAGAAAACTTGGCTTCAACGTTGAATTTGTCGATATAGGTGGCGGCCTCGGTGTAGATTACGATGGCACAGGCTCGTCGAACAGCGAAAGCAGTATGAATTACACCATACAGGAGTATGTAAACGACTCCATAAGCACCTTCGTAGATGCCAGCAACAAGGCCGGAATACCTCACCCCAACATAATAACCGAATCGGGACGGTCGCTTACCGCTCACCATTCCGTACTCATATTTGAAGTACTCGAAACAGCGACACTTCCGGCATGGAACGAAGAAGACAAACTATCAGAATCAGACCATGAACTTGTAAAAGACCTCTATCACCTGTGGGACAATGTAAATCAGCCACGCATGCTCGAAACATGGCACGACGCTCAGCAGATACGTGAAGAAGCGCTCGACAGGTTCAGTTTCGGGCTTATCGACCTGCGTACAAGGGCACAGATCGAAAAACTTTTCTGGTCAATTGCCCGCGAAATAAACCAGATGGTAAGTTCTACAAAGCATGTATCTGCCGAATTGAGACAGATATCTCGAATGCTTTCCGACAAATACTTCTGCAACTTTTCCCTTTTCCAGTCGCTGCCCGACGCCTGGGCAATTGACCAGATATTCCCCATAATGCCAATCCACAGACTTAACGAGGAGCCGGTGTGCAATGCAACAATACAGGATATTACCTGCGATTCCGACGGCAAGATAGATAAATTCATATCCACCCGCAACTCGCCGCACCAGATACCGCTTCACCCCCTCCGCGGCAAGGAAACATACTACCTTGGCGTTTTTCTCGTGGGCGCCTACCAGGAAATACTCGGCGACCTTCACAACCTGTTTGGTGACACCAATGCAGTACACGTATCGGTTGACAGTGACGGTTACCGAATAGACCGCATAATTGACGGTGAAAGTATTGCAGAAGTGCTCGACTATGTGCAGTACAGTCCGAAGAAAATGGTACGCACACTCGAATCGTGGGTAACATCGTCGGTAAAATCAGGCGTCATAACCCTCGAAGAAGGAAAGGAATTTCTTTCAAACTACCGCTCCGGATTGTATGGATATACTTACCTCGAATGATTCGGCTACTGATATAAAAATGTATAAAACAGACAAAGACGCAGTGTTGCGTCTCTGTCTATTTGTGCTTTCCTGACTTTGACAGCTAATTTCCGAATCTTAGTGATAAAGATTTATTGGGCATGTATATCGGACAAAGCGAAAGTGCCCGCTTTTGACTAACGGTACTCAACGCCATACATCACATAGGAGTCAAAGATATATTAATCGCCTGTCCTAATAATAACATTGACACGTAAGCATTCGGTAAAGAGCATATTGAGGGGTATGTTGTAAGGATATAGTTTTGTGGCATTATACGGTATAGGTTCATTTTACATATATTGAGCGACCGTTCGATAATAGTAAAATGCT
>JAITVX010000228.1 GCA_031285575.1 Bacteroidales bacterium | reverse complement strand
GTTCTTTTGTGCCTGTTGAAAAAAATCAGCGAAGCAACAAGAAAAAAATATGCTTCGCTGAATTATACTTTTTAAGGGACGACTATTTAAAGTTTAAAAATATTTATAATTTATGCCGGCCTGCGCCGAAAGTGTTTTCACGGCCTTCAATACTGTTTCGGCCCCGGCCGACGGCAGTTTCAAGCCCTTCAAAACGGTAGCGGCCCGGGCCGGCGGTTGCATCAAGGCCTTCGGAATGGTTTCGGCCCGGGCCGGCGTTTTTTTCACAGCCGTTTGCCCGGCAGCGGCGCTGCATTTGCCCTGCGCCGACTGACGAAAGCGTGTTGTTTGCAATGGGGCGCTGCATGGTTTTTTGTTTTTGTAAAGAAAATTTTCAACAGCTGCAAAGATAGAAACTGTTTTTATGAAACTCAAAATAATTATCAACAGATAATACGGAAGATAATTTCGCAGAACATGCAGATATGTTTCGCCGTGTTCGCTGTCGGCGCAATGACGAACAGGGTGTTGAAATATGCTTTTGACAGGTGCGGCATTGCCTGCGCTTTATGCAGGCATGCTTCTGAAACATGGAACAAAGCCTGCAGGGTATGAAAGCTGCATGTGTGCCAAAACGGCTTTTACTGCATGTCGATGGTTGTTTCCTTGATGTTTGTCCGTCCTTCGGCGGTAACTTCGGTTGTCATGACGGAATAGACAACCCAGCCGGAACCGTGGATGAGCGAGGCGGTCGAAGTTTCGTTTTTCATGGGCGGTATGTCGTCGGGCGAGGGGGGCGCCACGCCCATCGCTTTGGCTGTTTTGACCATAAAACTGTATGTTGCTTCCCGTAGCTGCTGCGGGTCTATTTTTTGTTTCGCCCTGATGACGTAATCATTGTCGCCGGGGGTTATCTCGTCGAGCCACACGGTGGTGGTTACGTCAAACGGTTCGCCGCCCAGCACGTTCGGCCCCTTCATGGTTGCGCTGTATTCTTCCCACAGTTTGTACTGCGCTCCGTGAAAGGTGTAGAACTGCTGAATTTCCTGAATTGCCGCCGCCTCGATGTTTTCTTTTGTGCTGAACATGGTTTCCACCTGCCCGAGCCCCCGCTCGAACATAGCGTAAACAGAATCGGGTATTTGCGCGGCGCTTTTGCCCGGTTCGGACAGTTTGCCCTGTATGGCCGGTTGAAGCAGGGTATCCACGTTCTGTTTAAGCGTGCGCATTGCCTTGCGGATATGGTTGCGTATTTCCTTCCAGTTTACCACTTCCTGAAATACGCCCAGCTCATCGGTTTTTATGGTAACCGTCATGTTATCGGTAAGCGAATTGAGCATTTTCATCACGTCGCCGGTCTCTGTGTACGTGTATTCATAATCGCGGTAAAACCAGTCGATGGTGTAGGAGTTTGCCGCAGAGTCGGTAACCGTTACATCAACGGTGTATCTGTACAGCTCTCTTGAAACGGTGTCGGCGCCCTGTATTTTTATATTTTCACTGGTTATGACGTAGCTTTGCTTTTCGTTTTTATCCCAGTATCCGATTACCTGAACGGTCGAGTCGCTCATGTCAATCTGTCCGTATCCTTTCAAAACCGTAAGCAACAGCAGTGATGCAAATAAAATATGTTTCATTGTTTTAGTTTTTTAAATCTACCTGTTATTATTATTTGGAAAATGTGATGATTCCGTGCATTTGCCACGGTAAAAATCATGAACAATGCGGTTGCTTTCGTCGGGTTTTTCAAACAGCATGAAATGATTCGCTCCGGCAACTGTTGCAAGCGTTGCACGGGGTATGGCCTGCGCTATGCTTCGGGTATGTTCCGTGCGAATCATGTCGTATTCTCCGGCCATAACCAGAACCGGATGATGAATGTTTGAAATCTGCTCGAAATCGAGGTGCGGGTGTTTCAGCATCAACGCCCATACTTCTTTCTTCTGCCGCATCTTTTTACACAGGGGCGACAGTATCTGCAGCCAGACGTGGCTGGCTTTAATGCTGAACAGAACCCGGTTTTTCATTCCTTCGGGAAACAGGTTTGCACCCGCCAGCACCAGCGACAGTACTCTTTCGGGGGCTGTAAGGGCTACATGCAGCGCGGTATTGCCTCCGTCGGAGAATCCGAACAGGTGCGCCTGCCGCAGCCCGAGACAGTCCATAACGGCAACCGTATCGCGGGCAAAAGTCCAGAAATCGAGCGGTGCAGCGCCTCTTTGCGACAGGCCGTGCGCGCGTGTGTCGATGGCAACGACACGGAAAAACTTCGAGAAGTAAGCGGTTTGCCGTTGAAAAACCTGCAGGCTTTCGCCGTTTCCGTGCAGGAGTATCAGCGCCTCCCCCTGGCCGCATGTTTCAACATGCAGGTCGATGTCGTTTATATGAATAATCATGCAATTGTCAAAAAGCCGGTGTTCCGGTTGGTTCATTTTGCCGGGTCTGTTCAACATATTCCGCAAAGCTGCCTATGCTGTATGCGTTGCCGAGGCGCAGTGTGCCTATTGAGTTTCTCTCCAGCGCCGAGAGGTAGCATCCGCTGCCGAGGGCTTTGCCCAGGTCGCGGGCAAACGAGCGTATGTATGCGCCCTTGCTGCACACTATTCTTACTGTTATTTCGGGCGGGCGGAACGAAAGCAGTTCGAGTTCGCGGAAATATATGGTTGCCGGCTGAAGTTCCACGTTTATTCCCTTGCGCGCGTATTCGTAGGCGCGTTTGCCGGCAACAAGCTTTGCCGAATATAGTGGCGGAAGCTGTTTCTGTTCGCCCAGAAAGCTCTGGAGTTTTTCCCGTATCAGCTCTTCGGTAATATGGCCGGCAGAGAAATGTGCGTCAACTTCGGTTTCGAGGTCGAACGACGGTGTTGTGGCTCCGGTGGTAAGGGTTGCGGTATATTCCTTGTCCAGATTGCGGTAGTTTTCTATTGTTCTGGTTGCTTTGCCGGTGCATATTATCATGAGGCCGCTTGCAAGCGGGTCGAGGGTGCCGGCGTGGCCTACTTTTATTTTTTTCAGCCCGAGTGAGTTTCTGAGGATGTTCCTTACTTTGTTCACAAGGTCGAACGAAGTCCAATATAGCGGTTTGTCGAAGAGCAAAACCTGTCCCTGTTCAAATATCGACGGTTTTTCAGATAACATTCAGTCCGAGCAAAAGGGAGAAAATTCCAACAGCAGTGCAGTAAACAGCAAACCATACGAGGTTTCCTTTTTTCACCAGTTCTATCATCCATTTGCAGGCGGCATATCCCGATGCAAAGGCGGCAACAAAGCCTGCAAGTATTACGGTTACGGATGTTGCTTCGGCGGTAAAGTCGCCCGACAGCATTTCGACCATGTTTGCGCCTATTATCGGCACAAGCGCCATGAGGAATGAAAATTTTGCGATATCCGACTTCCTTGTTCCGAGAATCATTCCGGTTGCAATGGTGGCTCCCGAGCGTGAAACACCGGGCAAAACGGCTATTGCCTGCGATATACCTATAATAAGCGAGTCGATAAAACCAACAGGCCTCTCTTTTGGTTTTATAAAAAACGTGAGGAATAAGAGCGCCGAGGTTATGATAAATGCAATGCCGAGCATTATCATGTTGCCTGTAAAGAAATCGTCCTTAATGGTATCTTTCAGCATGAAGCCGGCAATGGCCACCGGAATCATCGAAATGATAATCTTTACCACATACATTGTTTCTTCGTTCCACTTAAATTTGAAGAAGCCGGCAGCCAGCAACGATATTTCTTTCCACAGAACAATTACCGTGCTGAGGGCGGTGGCTCCGTGCACTGCCACCGAGAAGTAAAAGTTTGCTTCGTGGTCTATCCCAAAAAGGAACTTGCCAAGCTCGAGGTGCCCGGAACTGCTTACCGGCAGAAACTCGGTGAATCCCTGTATGAGGCCGAGGATAATAGCTTCAATGAAATTCATACGCTACCGTTTTGGCTTTTTCATTATAGCCCATATTTCAAAAGCAAAGCCTGCCAGCACAACAATTGGGGCCAGTGTTATTCTGCGGAAGCTGAACATGTCTTCGTTGAACACATTCGGGTCGGGCGATTTTCCGCCGAGCATCAGCAGAAATCCCAGTACAATTATGCCAAACCCGATGGCGAGCAGTTTGTAATTTTCGGCGCCAAGGGCAAAGTTTGGTTTGTCGTTGTCTTTATCTTTATCTTTTACAGCCATATCTATATATATATTATGTATGCTAATCAACAGTTGAATGCTCAACTGCAACAGGCCGCAAATGTATAAAATATACAGAACTTTGCCATTAAAAAGATTTTGTTTCCGCTTAATAAATTTTTGAAAAGCAATAAAAGAAATTCCGCATAATTTATACTTTTGCGGCGTTTGTGCTAACGCTGAATGTTTAGCATCTTTAATTTTAATTATATTATTAACACATTTCAATACAGTTATGAAAGCTTACGTATTCCCAGGACAGGGGTCGCAGTTTCCGGGCATGGGGAAAGACCTTTATGAAACATCGGCCCTGGCCGCGTCGATGTTTGAACAGGCAAACGATATCTTGGGGTTCAGGATTACCGACCTCATGTTTGCAGGAACCGAAGAAGACCTTAAACAGACAAAGGTTACGCAGCCTGCAGTGTTTCTCCACTCTGTAATACTTGCCGCCACAATGGGCGAGGCATTTATGCCCGATATGACGGCCGGCCACTCGCTCGGCGAATACTCGGCGCTTGTTGCAAGCCGGGCGCTTTCATTTGAAGACGGTCTTCGCTTGGTGTCAAAAAGGGCGGGTGCAATGCAGAAAGCATGCGAACTGAACCCGTCAACAATGGCGGCAATACTTGGGCTCGACGATAAAACCGTTGAAGACGTATGCGCCTCCATATCCGAAGTTGTGGTTCCGGCAAACTATAACAGCCCCGGGCAGATAGTTATATCCGGGTCAAACGAAGGCATCGACATGGCGATAGAGATACTCAAAGGCAAAGGAGCCAAAAGAGCCCTGAAGCTTGCAGTGGGCGGCGCCTTTCATTCGCCACTGATGGAACCTGCAAAACTGGAACTCGAAGAGGCAATAAACAGTTGCCGGTTCAGCGCACCGGTTTGCCCGGTTTACCAGAATGTAACGGCCATGGCATGTTCCAGCCCCGACGAAATTAAACGAAACCTGGCCCTTCAGCTGACTGCCCCTGTGCTGTGGACGCAAATATCGGTAAACATGATAGCAGACGGCGCAAAAACGTTTACAGAAGTTGGCCCAGGCTCTGTGCTTCAGGGGCTGATTCGCAAAATTAACAGAGATATTGCCACCGAAAGCGCAACCGTTGCCTGAAAAAAATCAGCAATATATGTAAAAGGGGTTATATTTGCGATTCAAAATGAAGCAAAAATGGATGCAAAAACCCCAAGCCCCGACAAAAATATCGGGATAATATCTGAAAAACTCTCACTCAACCGGTGGCAGGTTGAAAATGCAGTAAAACTGTTGGACGAAGGAGCCACAATACCCTTCATAAGCCGCTACCGTAAGGAAATGACCGGCAGCCTCGACGAGGTGCAGCTGCTGCAGATAAAGGAAGAATCGGAAAGGCTTAAAGAACTCGACAACAGGCGGGCCTCTATCGTGAAGTCGATAGAAGAACAGGAGAAAATGACCACCGAACTGAGCGTGAAGATTGCCGCTGCCGCAACAATGTCGCAGCTCGAAGACCTGTATATGCCATTCCGCCCCAAACGCCGCACCAAAGCCATGATTGCACGCGAAAAAGGCCTCGAGCCGCTTGCACATATTATAATGGAGCAGCAGGAAAAACAGCCGGCCGCGAAAGCCATGGAGTTCATTAACGACACGGTAGCAACCGCCGAAGACGCTATTGCCGGAGCCTCCGACATTATTGCCGAGTGGGTAAGCGAAAACGAAAAAGCGCGGCAGCGCCTCAGGCAGCTCTATGAAAGGGAAGCCACAGTATATTCAAAAGTTGTAAAAGGCAAGGAGACCGAAGGCAACAAATATAGCGACTATTTCGACTGGTCGGAGCCTCTGAAAAAGTGCCCCTCGCACCGTTTGCTGGCCATGAGGCGCGGAGAAGACGAAGGCATGCTGCGGCTGTCGGTTGCAATTGATGAAAACAGAGCCACGGAAACGCTGCGCTCAATATTCGTAAAAGGCAGCGGCGAATCGTCGGCAATTGTTTCAGCAGCAATAAAAGACAGCTGGAAAAGGCTCCTCTCGCCGTCGATGGAAACCGAATTTCGCAACATATCGAAAGAAAAGGCCGACAACGAAGCCATTACAGTGTTTGCCGACAACCTCCGGCAACTGCTTCTCGGCTCGCCGCTTGGCGAAAAGAACGTGCTTGCCATAGACCCAGGGTTTCGCACCGGCTGCAAGATTGTATGCCTCGACAAACAGGGCAACCTGAAACACAACGAAACAATATACCCCCATCCGCCGCAGAACGAAACGGCCATGTCCGTCAAAAAGCTGCTTACGATGGTAAATGCCTACAAAATTGAAGCGATAGCCATTGGCAACGGGACCGCCAGCCGCGAAACCGAAGAGTTTCTTAAATGGGTTAAGTTTGAAAAAGACATACAGGTATTCGTTGTCAGCGAAGCCGGTGCCTCGGTTTACTCTGCATCCAAAACCGCCAGGGAAGAATTTCCCGACTACGACGTAACCGTGCGCGGGGCGATATCCATAGGCCGCCGGCTTATGGATCCGCTTGCCGAACTTGTGAAGATAGATCCGAAGTCGATAGGCGTAGGGCAGTATCAGCACGACGTTGACCAGCAAAAGCTGCAGAAATCGCTCGACGAGGTAGTGATAAGCTGCGTAAATGCCGTTGGCGTGGAAGTCAACACCGCAAGCCGGCACCTACTCACCTATGTATCGGGGCTTGGTCCGCAGCTTGCGCAGAACATTGTCGATTATCGGAGCGAAAACGGTCCTTTCACCTCGCGCAAAGAGCTGATGAAGGTGAAGCGTATGGGCACAAAGGCATTCGAGCAGTGCGCCGGATTCCTGCGGATAAGGCAATCGTCAAATCCGCTCGACGCAAGTGCAGTGCATCCCGAAAGCTACCATATTGTAGAAAAAATGTCGCAGGATGCAGGCTGCGATGTTGCTGCCCTGATATCAGACGAAAACAAACGTAAAAGCATCAGGCTCGAAAAATACATAACAGCGTCAACCGGTCTGCCCACACTGCGCGACATAGTTGAAGAACTCACAAAGCCCGGACGCGACCCGCGCTCGAAGATAGCAGTATTCCAGTTTGCCGACATACATTCCGTTGAAGACTGCCGTATCGGCATGGTTGTGCCCGGTATAGTTACCAACATTACCAAATTCGGAGCCTTTGTTGACATCGGAGTAAAGCAGGACGGCCTTGTTCACATATCCAATCTGTGCGCACGATTTGTTTCCTCACCTTCCGACGTTGTAAAACTGCACCAGCACGTAACCGTGAAGATAATAGGCGTTGACCTTGACCGCAAGCGCATTCAACTGTCAATGAAAGACGCTGCCGAAAAGAAAACCTGTGGAAAAAATGCGGCAGAAAGGTAAGCCGTCGCAATAATAATGCATGATGGCATAATGAATAAGGTTGTGCTGGTATGTTAAGAATATCCTTTCGATGGGAAACATTAATAATGGGGGTATTTGGGGACGAAATTAAAAAAATAGCAGATAATTGTTTCAAACAAAAAAATGTAATATCTTTGGAGCCGTTTTATTTATAGCAAAATAATGTCTAACTTATTAACAGGTAGTTTTATTAAAATTGAATTATGACTGAAAACACAAACATGGCAATCGACAAAGAGGTTGTAAGTGCTAACGACAGCAGTGAAATAATGTCCGAAACAGCAGGCGCAAAATCAGGGCATGGCGAAAATGCCGCTGCCTCTGAAAACAAAGAAATTGAAAATGCCGCATCAAAGGCAACGGCGGCCGATTATGGGTTTGCTGAGGAAGAACGTAAAGTAAGAAAAGCTGCAGAAACCGGTTCTGAAAACGAAATGCAGATAAAAACAAAAACCGAAAGGAGAAGCCCCGTTGCAGCAGAAGATTTTGACTGGGACCGTTTTGAAAACGATGGTGCCCGTAATACTCCGAAATACAGGGAATATGAAGCGCGGTACGACGAAACACTGTCAACCGTTGCAGTTGATGAAGTGGTTATGGGAACGGTAATTCAGCTTACCCCCCGTGAGGCAGTAATTAATATAGGCTACAAATCGGAAGGTGTTGTAAGCCTTAATGAGTTTCGCTACAACCCCGGCCTGAAGGTAGGCGATAAGGTTGAAGTTTATGTTGAAAGCCAGGAAGATAAAAAAGGTCAGCTTCTGCTTTCACATAAAAAAGCCCGCGCCATCAATTCATGGGCAAGGGTTAATGCAGCACTCGAAAACAATGAAATTATTACGGGCTACATAAAGTGCCGTACAAAAGGCGGTATGATTGTGGATGTTTTTGGTATTGAAGCATTCCTGCCGGGCTCGCAGATAGACGTTAAGCCAATTCGCGACTACGATATGTTTGTAGGGAAAACGCTGGAGTTTAAAGTTGTGAAAATTAACCAGGAATACCGGAACGTTGTAGTATCTCACAAAGCCCTTATTGAAGCCGAGCTTGAGCAACAGAAAATTGAAATTATTACCAAGCTCGAAAAAGGTCAGATTTTGGAAGGAACTGTTAAGAACATAACTTCATATGGTGTATTTATCGACCTTGGCGGTGTTGACGGCCTTATACATATAACCGACATTTCATGGGGCAGGGTAACACATCCAGAAGAAGTTGTTCAGCTCGATCAGAAGTTGAACGTTGTTATCCTCGATTTCGATGACGACAAGAAACGTATAGCCCTTGGACTTAAACAGCTGTCACCGCATCCGTGGGATTCTGTTGACGCTAACCTTAAGATTGACGATAAAGTTCACGGAAAAGTTGTTGTGATGGCCGACTATGGTGCATTTATTGAAATAGCTCCTGGCGTTGAAGGACTTATCCACGTATCCGAAATGTCGTGGTCGCAGCATTTGCGTAGTGCACAGGAGTTTATGAAAGTCGGCGACGAAGTTGATGCTGTTATACTCACCCTCGACCGTGACGAAAGGAAAATGTCGCTAGGTATTAAGCAGTTAAAGGAGGATCCGTGGCAGAATATTGAAGATAAATATACTGTTGGCTCAAAGCACATGGCAAGAGTGAGAAATTTTACCAACTTTGGAGTATTTGTTGAAATAGAAGAAGGCGTTGACGGCCTGATACATATATCCGACTTGTCGTGGACCAAAAAAATCAAACATCCAGCTGAATTTACGTCAATTGACGCTGAAATAGAAGTTATGGTGCTTGAAATAGACAAGGAGAACAGACGTCTCAGTCTTGGCCACAAGCAACTTGAAGAAAACCCATGGGATGTATTTGAAGACCTTTTCATGCTCGACTCTGTTCATGAAGGAACAGTTGTGGAGTTATTCGACAAAGGAGCAGTAATAGCGCTTCCCTACGGCATTGAAGGTTTTGCAACACCCAAGCACCTTGTTAAAGAAGACGGGACAATGGCTAAGGTTGACGAGAAATTGCGGTTTAAGGTTATTGAATTCAACAAGTCGGCCAAGAAAATCATTCTTTCTCACAGCAGAGTTTATGAAGACGAGAAAAAAGCCGCCGAAACTCCGGAAAAAAACGAAGGTGCCGCTGCTAAAAAGTCACCGAAGAGAGCTAAAGCCGCCGGTATAGAAAAAACAACGCTTGGCGATATTACGCAGCTTGCGGCAATAAAAGAAGAAATGGAAGAAAAAGTAAATAATTCTTCAAAAAAATAGAAAAATAACTATATTTAGGGCTGTCAAAAATTTAACATTATGGATTTCAATATTGAAAGCCGGAATAACAGCACAGTTATTCAAGTACAGACAGAAAAGCTTGATACACACATAGCTCCAGCTTTAAAGTCGGAACTGGTTCTTGTATCTGGCAAAGGAGAAAAGAACATTATCCTTGACCTGAAAAGATGCCAGTATTGTGATTCATCTGGCCTTAGTGCAATTTTGGTAGCCAACAGGTTATGTAAAAATGCCGGAGGCGTATTTGTCCTTTGTGGCCTTAATGAAGCTGTTGAAAGGCTGATTTCTATTTCGCAACTCGACACTGTGCTTACTATAACAGACACAGTGGAAGAGGCTGAAAAAATGATATAGAAAACCACCAGCCAGCTCAGCTCCGGCAAGGAAGGGCTATGAAACTGATAATTCTTAGCAGCAGTTTTGCGTGCCGGCTTAGGAATGATTTCCAGTTGCTCATGTTGTTAATGCACATGAGCAACTATTATTTAATAGATTGCGGTGAAGGAACTCAGTTGCGCAGGAACAAATTAGTTTTAACAAAAACTATCAAAGAACATGAGCCATTTTGTCATTAAAGTCACTTTCGCAGAACTGAACACACTGAAAGAAAGTCTGACGGTTGCGTAACAGTTATTAAAAACAAACAAGAACATCTATTTAGAGGTTTACTATGAGAGCAGATCCCATCACAAAAGAACCAACACCAAATTCCCTGAAATCAAAATAGTATATGAGCGTTACTGTGGGTTTTGAGGAAGAAGTAAAAGGGGATTAGGAATATATCAATAAATAGTGGAAACAGGCTTTAAACTAAGTATTTGCAGTAGCAAAACCTGACATTTTGAGCAGCTGCATCATCGGAACCGGCATTCTAATACCTGTACCTGCGGGTATTTTCACGCGGACTTTGCTGTCTAACCTGCTCGCAGTCGAGCTCCATGTTGAAGTTGGCTGGGCGCTCAAACTCATCTGCTCCCATTATGCCGAATTGCGGGTCGTCGTACACCTTTCGCAGAAACAGGGCAAAGACCGGAAGCGCCATGTTGGCTCCCTGTCCTTCGCCAAGGGTTTCGAAGTGTATCGACTGGTCTTCCCACCCGCTCCATACACCCCCTACAAGGTTTGGGGTAATGCCCATAAACCATCCGTTCGAGTTATTCTGTGTTGTCCCTGTTTTTCCTCCTATCTGGTTGAAAAGTTTGTACGTTTCACCTCTCATCCTTCTGCCCGAGCCGGTAAGTACAACGTTCTGAAGCAGATTTACCATCAGATAGGCCTGTTCTTCCGTCAGTACCTCTTCTATTTTGGGGTTGAATTGCGAAATAAGGTTGCCGTTCTTGTCTTCTATCCGTGTTACGTACATTGGTCTGGTGTAAACGCCCTTGTTGGCAAATGTACCGTATGCTCCAACCATTTCTTCAAGTTTTATGTCGGATGTGCCAAGGAAAATAGACGGCACGGGGTCAATAAAACTTCTTATTCCCATTTTATTCATCAAATCGACAATTGCAGCAGGCCTGAACTGCTGCATAAGCCACGCTGAGATATAGTTTTCCGACTGCGCAAGCCCCCATTTCAGAGTAACCATCCTTCCGTGATAATCTCTCGGGCCAGAGCTTCGCGGCGTCCACGGAATTGAGTCGCCGACATCGAACGACCGCGGGATGTTTTCTACTTCGTAGCATGGCGAGTAGCCATTTTGCATTGCAACAGTATAGAGAAACGGTTTTATCGTACTTCCCACCTGTTTGCGCTGCTGTGTAACGGCATCGTATTTGAAATAACGGAAATCGGGGCCGCCAACGTATGCCTTAACATGTCCGTTGTGAGGGTCTTCAACCATAAATGCCGACCTGATAAAGTATTTATAATACCTTATCGAGTCGAGGGGCGTCATAACCGTATCCCTTTCTCCCTGCCACGAGAATACCCTCATGCTTACCGGCGTATTGAAAGCAATGCGTATCGAATCTTCCGATATTCCTGCTCTTTTCATCGAGTAGTAGCGGTCGGTTCTTGTCATTGAGGCATGCATTATATTATCAACCTCCTTTTTTGAAAGATCGTCGGAATATGGCGGGTTTTTGAATCCTCTTGCACGCCGGTAAAACCCTGGCTGAACCTCCTTTGAAAGGTGTTCTGTCAATGCTTCCTCGGCATATTTCTGCATTTTTGAATTGATGGTGGTATAAATTTTCAATCCGTCGCGATAGAGGTCATAACTTGTTCCGTCGGGTTTCTTGTTTTTGTTGCACCATCCATACAGCGGGTTGTTATCCCATTCCCACTGTGCTTCGTCATACGAACTTTGCCTCACATACCTGCTTCTGTCGGGTTCGGGGCGCCTCATTATGTTTCTGAGGTATTCTCTGAAGTATGTTGCCATGCCCGAGTTATGGTCTTCAATATTAAAATCGAGTTCAATAGGAAGTTGCCTCACAGAGTCGGCTACTGCCTGGCTTAAACTTCCATATTTTTCCATCTGCGATATAACTACGTTTCTCCGTTGCAGCATAAGGTCGTAATTTCTTCTCGGGTTGTATCGTGTCGAGGCTTTCAGCATTCCCACAAGTACTGCAGACTGCTGAATATTGAGCGAATCGGGCGAAGTGTTGAAATATACTTTGGCAGCCGACCTTATTCCTATTGCATTGTAGCTGAAGTCGAATTTATTAAAGTACATTGCAATAATCTCTTCCTTTGTGTAGCTTCTTTCCAGCTTCACGGCCGTTTGCCACTCCTTGAATTTTGAAACAACAAGTTTTGTTTTCCTCACTATGGCTGAAGTCTGTACCGTATCGCGCGGATACAGCTGTTTGGCCAGTTGCTGCGTAATTGTGCTGCCTCCTCCTGCTCCCTGACCGAGCAGTACCGTTTTTACAAATACTCTTCCAAGTCCTCTTACGTCAATTCCCGAATGTCTGTAATACCTCACGTCTTCGGTAGCTATCAGCGCCGAAACTAACCACGGCGACAGGTCTTTGTAATCTGTCCATGTAAGATTTTCAACGCTTATTTTTCCAAGCAAAACATCATCTTCCGAATAAACTTCGGCCGCCAGGAAATATTCGGGGTTTTCAAGTTCACTGAACGACGGCATAGGCCCAAGCTTTCCCGTCGATATCAAAATAAACACTGTTGCTATAAGCGCTATCGGGAAGATAAACAGCGACCAGAACCAAATCAGATATTTTTTATTATCAGTCAAACGTTTCATAAAAAGAAAATATGAGCCAAAAGTAGTAAATTATGTGAAGCAATTGTTAATTTTTTCTGTTTTGCGGGTTAAATAGAGGTTAATTTAACAAATTACAGTTATGTATATAGCATCGAATTATTAACTTTGCGCAATTATAACTTTTTACAAAATGAATTCAAAAAAACTAAAAACAGCAGCTTTGCTATTGACAGTAGTTTGTTTAACAGCTGTCTTTTCATGCAAAAAAGACGATGTACCATCTCTTTTTAGGGTGAGAATTGACAGTATATCTGCGCGGGATACTGCACGCGCTGGCGATACTATAACTGTTCATCTTGATGGTTATATTGGCCCTAACAAGTGTTATGTGTTTGACAATGCCGGCTTCTATCCGAAAAGCAAAAACGATATTGTTGTTGAGGCTTTTGGAGAAATTATTGATAACGGTCTTCCCTGCAAGGAAGAAGAATCTCTTTTAGATGACGATATTCGTGTTGTTTTACCTGCTACTGCAGGAACATATACTTTCAAAGCAATTTATGATGCAGATACTACTGCTATACGAAAAATTGTAGTTGAAGAAAGTGATATCACTGCAATGCAAAAAATTATAGTTGAATAATTTCCGGTTCATGCCTTGCATGACAAGTGTGGGTGCAGCCGATGTGGCGTATGTATTTGCCATGGTAAGAAATAAAAATAATCCGTGTGTTTGTGTTTAATATAACTATATTTGCATCTCTCGAATTATTAAAATAATAATTAAAATCATAGAATATGGCGGCAGAAATAAATGACAGCAGCTTTGACGAAAAAGTATTGAATTCGGAACAGCCGGTTATGGTTGATTTCTGGGCGGAATGGTGCGGCCCTTGCCGTATGATAGCTCCGGTTATTGAAGAAATATCAAATGAATATGCCGGCAGGGCGCTTGTGCTGAAGTGCAATGTGGACAACTGCCCCGAAATGGCTACAAAATATGGAATAAGGAATATCCCCGCAGTGTTCTATTTTAAGGGTGGTCAGGTTGTTGACAGGCAGATAGGTGCCGCATCCAAAAGTGCATATACCGCAAAGCTCGACGCCCTGCTTTAGAATGGCAGTATGTGTTTTCGCATCTTCAAGTGCCAGGATTGACGCCAGATATATGGCACTGGCCTCGGAACTGGGAACGTTGCTTGCCAGGAAACAAATCGACGTTGTTTTTGGCGGTGGCGGCGTTGGCCTTATGGGCAAACTTGCCGATGCCGTTATAAGTTCCGGCGGAAAAATAACCGGAGTTATACCCCGTTTCATGAAAGAAGCAGGATGGGATCATTCTGCTGTAAAAAACATGATTGTTACGGAAGACATGAGCGAAAGAAAGCGGAAAATGTTTTCGCTTTCCGATTCGGTTATTGCGCTTCCCGGAGGCATCGGGACTCTTGAAGAACTTGCGGAAGCCCTTACGCTGAAACAGCTTGGGCAGTTCAATGTGCCGATAGTTGTTGTTAATATTATGGATTTCTATAAGCCTCTTTTCGATTTCTTTGACAGTATGATTGATGGCTGCTTCATGATGGCAGAACATAGAGAGATGTGGAAAGTAGCCACCTCGCCGGAAGAAGCGTTGCAGCACCTTGTATGCAGGCAGGAGTGGGCAGGCATTGCAAAGATTTGATTTAACCGTGGCTGGCACTGCCAGCCTTTTCATAGTGTTTTTTCAAAACATGTATTTCTCAGGTTGAGAAATCATACTTTTCCCAAAAAATGCTTTTCTCACATTGAGAAACTCCCCTTTTTTTCAAAAGATACATTTCTCATGTTGAGAAATGGCGCTTTTTTCCAAAAGATGCTTTTCTCACATTGAGAAACTCCCCTTTTCTTCAAAAGATACATTTCTCATGTTGTGAAATGGCGCTTTTTCCAAAAGATGCTTTTCTCACGTTGAGAAACCTCTCTTTTTTTCAAAAGGTACATTTCTCATGTTGAGGAATGGCATTTTTTTCCCACCGTCATTTGCGTGAACGCGAGGTGCCGGAAAACTGTCTATTTCTTCTCCTTTATAATAAGCGAGGCGGCTACGGAAAGCGCTATAATGCCGATTATAACAATGAGCGAATGTACTATGTGGATTTCGATACCGAAAAATGCAAGCAGCATCTTTGCTCCTACAAAACTGAGTACGAATGCCAGCCCTACTTTAAGGAACCTGAAATACTGCATGATGCCCGATACGGCAAAATAAAGCGAGCGCAGGCCAAGTATTGCAAATATGTTGGAGGTATAGACAATAAACCTGTCGTGGCTTATGGCAAGTATGGCCGGTATGCTGTCAACCGCAAAAATAAGGTCGGACGACTCTATTACAAGCAGAACAAGAAACAGCGGCGTTGCAAACAGCTTGTGGTTCTGTTTTACAAACAGACTGTCGCCGTGATAACTGTCGGACACCGGAAGAAATTTCCTGAAAAACCTTACTACCCCGTTCTTTTCGGGGTCAACCGCAGCATCCTTCTGAAACAGCATGTGGATGCCCGAATAAACCAGAAAGCCTCCAAAAACAAGAACAATCCAGTGAAACTTGTTTATCAGTGCAACTCCGGCAAATATGAATATGGCTCTCATCACCAGTGCGCCAAGTATTCCCCAGAACAGCACCCTGTGCTGATACTCTGCCTTTACTGCGAAGTATGAAAAAATAAGTATGAAAACAAAAATATTGTCAACGCTAAGCGAATATTCAATCACATAGCCCGTAAGAAACTCAAGCGCCTTTATTTTCCCCATTTTAAGGAAAATTATATAGCAAAACAGCAACGCCAGCGATACCCACACCATGCTCCAGATGACAGCTTCCTTTACAGGCACCCTGTGCGATTTCTTGTGAAAAACACCCAGGTCGAGAGCAAGCATTATGAATACGAAAACGTGAAAACCAATCCAGAAATATAAACTCATGGCAATAAAATTTTAAATTTACCGGCAAGTTTATAAAAAATATCAATCATTTCTTTATTACTTTACCAAAAATATAATAATGCCATGAATGTAAAAATTTTAAAACCTGTTACTGTCTTCATCTGTTCGGTTTTAACCTTAACCGCCATTGCGCAGAAAGACAGCCCCGCCGCAACCATTACCGCATCCGACCTCGAAAGCCACGTGTCGTTTCTTGCATCTCCGCTTTTAATGGGACGGATGAACGGAGAAAAAAGTCTCGACATTGCCGCCGAATACATTGCCTCGCAGGCAAAGCTTGCCGGGCTGAAGCCTGCAAACGGAAACAGCTACTTCCAGCCCTATACGCTTGGCCGTGAAATAAACGACAGAGACAAATCGGAAGTTAAGATAATATCAGGCGACAGCAGAAACACCGAGATAAGCAAAGCACCCCTGTACTGCGTGTCGCCCTACGGCCCGTCGAATATTTCATTTGAAGGCGACGTTGTATTTGCCGGCTACGGAATAAAGTCAGACAATAATAACTACAACGACTTTGTAAACATCGACACCGAAGGGAAAATACTGCTCATAATGGACAGGGCGCCGACCTCCGACGACGGAACCTGCCGGTTTAACAACCCCGAATGGATAGCCGAAAACAACATCAGGATGAAATACTCGTCCATCATGCTGTCGAAAGCAAAAGCAGTACTGGTTGTGCCCGACCCGAAATCGGGATTCAGGTCGCTTGCCGAATCGAACCCCCAGCTGGCAGGCTACACCGGAGCACGAATCTTTAACGGAGAAAAACCCGAAAGCTATCAGGGCTCGTCGCCAAACATAATTTTCATACACCGCAACCTTGCCGACAACATACTGAAAGGCACAGGCCTTTCTCTCGAATATCTGCAAAACGGAATAGACCAGAACATGAAAAGCTACTCCTTTGCCATCAACAAAAAAATTGCCGTTAACATTGTTACAAAAGAGGAAAGCATGCCCATGAAAAACGTAGCCGGATACATTGAAGGCAGCGACCCGCTGCTGAAAAACGAAGTAGTTGTTTTTTCAGGCCACTACGACCACGTTGGCGGATATGGCGATAAAATTTATACCGGCGCCGACGACAACGCATCGGGATGCGCCGCACTGCTCGAAATAGCCCAGGCATTTCAGCTGTCGAAAACCAAACCGCGGCGCACAATCCTTTTCCTGTGGGTTTCGGGCGAAGAGATAGGGCTGCACGGCTCGGCTGCATACACCAGAAACCCGCTCTTCCCTCTCGAAAACACGGTGGTCGATTTGAACATGGACATGATAGGCCGCGTTAAAACGCCTGCCGACACAGGCGACGATAACCCCATGAGCGGCCCCGGCACGGTGTTTCTGATAACCGACAACCAAAGCTCCGAGCTAAGCGCCATCGCAAAGCAGGTTGACAACCGTACAGACCTCGACTTCGACTACAGCCTCAGCGGGCCAAACCATCCGCTGCAACTATTTGCCCGCAGCGATCACTACAACTTTGTGAAGCACGACATACCCGCCATCTTCTTCTCATCGGGGCTGCATACCGACTACCACACAACCCGCGACGTTATCGGGCTGCTCGACTTCGGCAAAATGGAAGCCGTATCGCGCGCAATGTATGAAATAGGCCTCGAAGTAGCCAACCGCAAAGCACGGATTGCCGTTGACAACCCCTTCAGCAAATGGGGCTCGAGAAACAGATAACCATAAACAGTAACAAAACTAAAACATAAATATATATGAACGATATACGAAAACTCGAACCGGCGGAAGTATGGAACTACTTCAGCGAAATATGCAGCATACCGCATCCCTCGAAAAAAGAACAGAAGCTTATTGCATTCATGGAAGAATTTGGCCGTAAACACAACCTCGCTACAGTGGTTGACAAAACCGGCAATATTATAATACGTAAACCTGCTACCGCCGGTATGGAAAACCGCCCTGGCGTTATACTTCAGGCTCATCTCGACATGGTTCCGCAGAAAAACAGCAGCACCGAACACAATTTTGAAACAGACCCCATAACACCCGTTATCGACGGCCAGTGGATAAAAGCCAGCGGCACCACCCTTGGAGCCGACAATGGCATAGGAATGGCGGCGGCAATGGCCATACTCGCATCGACGGAAATAGAACACGGCCCGCTCGAAGCGCTCTTTACCGTTGACGAAGAAACGGGTATGACCGGCGTGTCGGGGCTCGAAAAAGGAATGCTTAAAGGCGACATGCTTATGAACCTCGACTCGGAAGATGAAGGAGAACTGTTCGTAGGATGCGCCGGTGGAGTTGACGTAAGTATTTCCAAAAAATATTCGGAAGAAAAAACGCCTGCCGGTATGGCGGCTTTTAAAGTTGCGGTTACAGGGCTCAGGGGTGGGCATTCGGGATGCGACATTGCACTTGGGCGGGCTAATTCAAACAAGCTTATGTTCAGGTTCCTTATGCAGGCCGAACCGTTGTTTGACGCCAGAATTGCCTGGTGCGACGGAGGAGGCCTGCGCAATGCAATACCGCGCGAGGCTAATGCTGTTGTAACGGTTCAGAGCGGTAAATCGGCAGCATTTATAGAATTTGCCATGCAGTGCGAAGAAACATACCGCGAAGAATTTGCAGAAACAGAGCCTGGCCTGTCGTTAAAAATAACAGAAGCGGAACTGCCTGCCGGTGTAATGGCTGTGGATGACCAGCGTATGATTGCGCGCGCCGTTTTTGCATGCCCCAACGGCGTTCAGCGCATGAGCAGAGCCATGGACGGGCTTGTAGAAACATCGAACAACCTTGCGGCTGTAAAGTGCGCCGGCGGCAAGTTTGAGGCTCACTGCCTGGCGAGAAGTTCGGTCGATTCGGCAAAAGACACAACAGCGTCGAAAATTGCAGCTGTTTTTGAACTTGTTGGCGCCACCGTAAACATAAGCGGCGGATATCCCGGCTGGAAGCCAAACATGCAGTCGGCTGCGCTTGCCACTCTTGCCGGTGTGTACGAGAGCATGTTCGGCAGCCGTCCGGAAGTGAAAGCCATACATGCAGGGCTTGAGTGCGGGATGCTTGGCGGTAAATATCCGAATTTGGACATGGTGTCGTTCGGGCCTACAATCAGAAATCCGCATTCGCCCGACGAATGTGTCAGTGTGGCGTCGGTTAAGAAATTCTGGGACTTCCTTGTCGAATCGCTTAAAAACATACCTGAAAAGAAGTGCTAAGTAAGTGCTCAAAATTAGCTGTACCGATTTTCGTCATTGCGAAGGCAAAGCCTGAAGCAACCGAGTTTACGAGCTCGGCGAAGCCAACCGAGCCTCCGGCGAGCTCGACGCAGTCAATCCATGCGGTACGCTTTTTCTGGATTGCTTCACTACGTTACCAATGACATAATTGCGTAAATTATTGATTTTAAGCAAATATGTCATATCCGCATTATGCCCCAAAACTTTGGGGTGAACTCTCGCAATGACGAACAGGGTATGGAGGTTCTGT
>JAITVX010000066.1 GCA_031285575.1 Bacteroidales bacterium | reverse complement strand
AATGCTATTCCCCCACTGCAATATCCGGAATAAATTACTAATGCACTAAAGTGCACAGGTTTGGATAGCGAATGAAATTCGCCAGCCCACGTCATTGCGAGGAGCCGCAGGCGACGCGGCAATCCAGAAAAACAAACTGGATTGGCTTCGCCGAGCTCGTAAACTCGGTTGCTTCGGGCTACGCCCTCGCAATGACGGTAGAGTTTTATAGAAACTAAAGTAGCTGCACTAAAGTGCGGGGTTTTAACCGATAAATTGATAATAAATTAAAAGATTTAATGCCGCGGTATTACGGCATTAAATCTATGAGAGTAGATTTAATGAATGCAAATCATAGCATTAAATCTCCGAAGGTAGATTTAATGAGCACAGATCACGGCATTAAATCTATGAAGGTAGATTTAACGAACACAAATCACGACATTAAATCTATGAGGGCAGATTTAATGAATACAAATCATAACATTAAATCCGTGAGGGTAGATTTAACGAACACAAACCATGTCATTAAATCTTCGGGCATAGATTTAACGAACCTGCGTCACGGCCTAAAATCTCCGACAGGGAATGTATATATACATGAAAAAAGGCTGCCTGAAACAGACAGCCTCGCATTGTTTTGTTGAACGGTTACCGTTTGCCCAGGTCGTGATTTATTGCATACAGGGCGTGCACCCCGAATACATTGAACTTGTCCAGAATATCCCTGGCGCTCTCCTCTTCTTCCACCTGTTCGCTTACGAACCATCTCAGGAACTCCTGCGTTGCCTTGTCGTTTTCGGCAACCGCCACGTCCATCAGCTGGTCGATCAGCGCCGACACGTGGCATTCGTGTTTATATACGTGCTCGAACACAGCCTGCGGACTGTCCCACACTGCCGGAACGGCGTCTATCGGGCTAACAACCGGCTTGCCGCCGCGTTTTACCGAGTAGTCAATCAGCCTGTGCACATGCTCCAGCTCTTCTGCAGCCTGTTTCTTCATCCAGTGTGCGCAGCCGTCGAGGCCGGCATCCATAAAATATACAGCCATCGACAGGTAAAGGTTCGACGACCACATCTCTGCCTTTATCTGCTCGTTAAAAGCATCCGATAATTTCCTGGTAAGTTCCATATGATATGATATGATTTGGTTTGGTTACGAAAAAAAGCGTTTCAGCAAACCCTGGAAGGCCTGTCCGTGGCGGGCTTCATCCTTGCACATTTCGTGTACGGTGTCGTGTATCGCATCCAAACCAAGTTCTTTTGCCCTGGTTGCTATTCTTTTCTTGTCGGCGCAGGCGGCGCTTTCGGCATCTACCCGTGCTTTCAGGTTGGTTTTGGTGTCCCACACCAATTCGCCCAGCAGCTCGGCAAACCTGGCGGCGTGTTCGGCTTCTTCCCAGGCAATTCTCTTGTAGGCTTCGGCCACTTCGGGATAACCTTCGCGGTCGGCCTGCCTGCTCATGGCCACATACATGCCCACCTCGCTGCATTCGCCATTGAAATGCGCCCTCAACCCTTCCAGAATTTCGGCGTCAACATCTTTGGCAACACCTATGCGGTGTTCGTCGGCCCATTCAACAGAGCCGCCTGCCACTACTTCTTTGAATTTCGACTTGGGTTGCTTGCATTGAGGGCAAAAATCGGGTGCCTCATCGCCTTCGTGAACGTAACCGCATACGGTACAGATAAACTTCTTTTTCATCGTCTTAATTATTTAAATTGGTTATGATTTGGATTCATTTGTGTTTCTTGAATGCTCGACAATATTGACGGTAAAGTTAAACTGAAATTCATCAATAACAAAATTATGTAAGAACATTTTACCGTCCTGGCACGTATATAACACAAAATATGGTAGCCGGCAATCAAAAAGAGCCTCATATTATCATGCCTGCAAGCGACAGGAAGCCTTCTGCCAGAAACCTTATAACCGGCCATATGGGGAAAATATTGGTCTTCGTAATAAACGACACGAGTATGAGACCGATAAACAGGAACGACCCGTATTTATAAAGTGCGCCATACAGCGCAGGGAATTTCCTCAGGCTGTTAAATGCCAGGTGCGAACCGTCGAGCGGGGGCAGCGGAATAAGGTTAAAAACAAACAGCCCCCAGTTAATGTATATGGCGCTGAATACTGTCTGCATAACAACCTGAACGGCGTTGTTCTGAAACTGGTATATTGCCATAATTTCTTCGGAAGCAACAAGTATTACTGACAGTATGATTGCAGTTGCGGCATTCGACAGCGGGCCTGCTGCTGCAATTTTCATTACGTCAACACGCGGGTTTTTCAGCCGGCTTTCGTTAAACTGAACAGGCTTTGCCCATCCAAAGCCCGCAACAATTAAAAACACAAACCCCACAATATCTATATGCTTCAGCGGGTTCAGGGTTATCCGGCCCTGTTCTTCCGATGTTGTGTCGCCGCACTGCCTTGCAACATAGGCATGGCAAAACTCATGTACGGTGAGCCCGATAATGATGCCCGGCAAAAACTGAAGACTTCTCCATAAATCAAATGTTTCCATGCCTGCAAATAAACTCAGTTTTTCCGATTCTTTTAAATATTTCTGCAAATACTTTTACTGCAAAATTAAAAAGGAGCGTGGGAAACGCTCCTTTTTATCAGGTTATATCATCAAACGGTTATTGCTGCAGCGTAAGCCTGGCGTTGCGGTCGGGGTCGTTCAGCACCTCGCACAGCTCGTTGAGCACCATCGTTTCGCCGTTGGTATCGGTATATTTTGGCCATTCGGGCAGCGCTCCGCAGTTGGGGTTGCCTGTGCGCATAAAGCTTGCAAGCGATGCGGCCATTTTCTGCGACAGTTCTCTCGGCCTTTTGCCGCCTCCGGTGTGTGTTATCATCAAATCGGTATTGAGAAACCAGTACGATATGTCAACACAGTGGAAAGCTCTGTGGCGTCCGTCGAACAGAGGCGAGCCCATGCCAAACCAGGCCATGTAAACCGGTGCTCCCTGTTGCAGTTTTGTATTGGCGGCCGACACTGCGCGCAGCCGGTTTGAACGGATAAATGAATATACTTCAATGGGGCGGAGTTCCGGAAACTGTTTGGCGTAGGCATCGACGATAGCACCCGACCTGTCGCCATAAGCAGGCGTGAGCGCCTGCTTCACGCCGTCGAGGGTAATGTTTTCAAGTTCCGGATTGTCGCGGTTTATGGGTTGCTCGTTAAAGGCGGTGCAGAATATCATGGGTATGTTTGGTGTTAACGGGTTGTTGTCGGTAAAGAATGTTCCTTCCGGAATGTTGAACCCGTCGGCCACAGGGCTGAACCCGCCACGTCCGGCTCCCGGCGACTGTTCTCTGAATTTTGCAGCCGCGCGGTTGGCTATCTCGAAATATTCTTCCCAGGGCATATCCTGCAGCCTGTCGATGGTAGCTGCGGTAAGCCCTGCTTCCTTCACAATATATTCTCCGAGGCTTTCGGCATATTGCTTGTCGTTGGCTGCCGTCATGCTGCCGCTTAGCGCCACACCCTTGTGCACAAGGTCTTTTGCGGCAGGCATTGCGGCTATGGTGCACACTTTCGAGCCGCCTCCCGACTGCCCCATAACGGTTACATTGCCGGGATCGCCGCCAAAGTTTGCAATATTGTCGCGAACCCATTCAAGCGAGGCAACAATATCGAGCATCCCTGCGTTTCCCGAATGTTTGTATTTCTCTCCACCCAGCTTTGAAAGGTCGGAAAAGCCAAAGGCATTAAGCCTGTGGTTAATTGAAACATATACAATATCGGCCTGGCGTGCAAAATTTTCGCCGTCGTAGCTGTCGTGCTCAATGCCGTTTCCGTGAGCAAACCCTCCGCCGTGGAGCCACACCAGCACGGGGCGCCTTTTACCGTCGTTAATGCCTGGCGACCATACGTTGAGACGAAGGCAGTCTTCACCAACCATGTCGTAGTTCCAGTGGTCAACAAACATACCGTACGATTCGGGGCTGCGGTCATACAGATCCTGCGGAGCCGAACTTCCGTATGCAACCGCCGGTCGTACGTCAGTCCACGGTTCGGGTTTCTGTGGTGGCATAAACCTGTTTTTGCCACCGGTGCTTGCCCCGTACGGAATGCCTTTGAAGGCATATATGCCACGGATAATAAATCCTCTCACCCTGCCATAGGCCGTAGGCACAACGGCAATATCTTCACCTATAAAAACCTGCTGTATGTCGGGGTCGTACACTTTCTGCGTAGTTCCGGCCTTTTCGCCACCGCCGCCACACGAGCACATTAATGCAAAGCATACAGCCGACATGCCGGCGGCTGTTTTTCCGAATAATTTTTTTGAAATCATAATGCACATTTTTTAATTATACAAAGAAAACTGTTGAATATTCAAGAAATACTGTGTTCGTCATTGCGGTAAGCGGAGCAACCAGGTTTACGAACTCGGTGAAGCCAATCCATGTGGTACGTATTTTCCAGGCTGCTTCAGGCTTTGCAATAACGGGAAAAAAACATGATATTGAAACACTGTAAATGTAAAAATAATTTGTTTTCCAGCAAAAGATATATTCATACATGCAGTCAGTAATTTTTTTCATTATACTTCTTTGGAAAATTCAAAAAAACCTGTTCGTAAAGACGCTTAAGAAAGTACCGTTTCACAGGTTAAGGAAAGTATCTTTTTTTGTAAATGCCGTTTTATAACATAAGTAAGTGCTCAAAATTAGCTGTACCGATTTTCGTCATTGCGAGCCGCAGGCGAAGCAATCCATAAGGCAACGCAAACAATTGATTGGCTTCGCCGAGCTCGTAAACTCGGTTGCTTCGGGCAAGCCCTCGCAATGACGAACAGGATAATGTGAATTAATTATGAACACTTACTTAATGAAAAAACAGGCGCCTGTTTTTTGAGGCGCCTGTTTTCAGGTTAGCATTCAGACATGTATAGGCTATTCCTTATCCCACCATACTCTTGTTGTCCAGAGGTCTTCACCCTGGCTTGCGATGGCTGTATTATAGTTTTCCGTGTTAAGGCTCGC
>JAITVX010000229.1 GCA_031285575.1 Bacteroidales bacterium | reverse complement strand
TCAGAAGGCTAGCAAAAGACTATGAACGATCGATCGAATCGTCTGAAACAATGATTTATCTCGCATTCATCGCCCTGATGATTAAACTTTTATAACACTAATTTTTAGACAAACTCTTAGTATTATTTATAAATAAACAAAATTCTAAAAAATGAAGACAAAAATTACACTACTATTGTTCTGTGTGCTAACTTCCACCGCAATTTTTGCACAGAAAGGCAATACTGAGATAGGCATTACAGGTGGATTAATGCAATTTGAAACTGTAAGGGGAGAGTTTTTGGATTTCAGTAATCCGACAATCCAAAATGGCTTTGGCTGGTCGGCAGGGATATTTGCAGAAAATTACTGGAAACCCAAAATTCATCCAATTGTTGAAGTAAATTTTTATAATTACTCAAGTTATATATTTTCAGGACATCCATTTTCCAGTTATTATTATTCACCTGAAATGCTCTACTTGCAGAGTGCAGGTTTTTCTTCTAAACAGTTTAGCGACATTGCTGTTTCGGGAGGCATAAAATATCTTTTTAGCAAGAAACTGTTCGTTTATCCGGGTGTTGAACTGGCGTGGATATTCAACAGCGATAATTACAAAAACAAAACCAACCTCAACCTAAAGCTCGGAGGTGGTGTGAACTTTAAAAGGTTTGATGTTATGCTTGAATATTCTCATGGATTACAACCTGAACGAACAAGCTACGACAAATCTGCCGATAGTTATACATCCGAAAAACACAACACATACTTACAGCTAAAAGTACAGGTACCTGTTTACAGGCTGAAGTAATATTTATGAAAAATATATTTAAACCATAAGTTGTTTTTTATGAAAGCCCTTTAAGTTAAAATTGCTTAAAGGGCTTTTGTTTTAAAAAGTAATGCCATACATTGCTACACTGTAAATACACAACAATTTTGCATAAAGCAACAGTATTAAACTGAAAACTTATAACTATGGAACAAAAAATATTGATAGTTGACGACGAGCAGGACATAAGGGAAATACTGTCGTTCAACCTGCAAAACGAAGGATATGAAGTCTGTGAGGCTTCGTCGGCTGAGGAGGCGCTCGAAAAACTCTCGCCCGACCACGCTCTAATACTTTTAGACGTTATGATGGGCGGAATGTCGGGCTACCGTTTGGCCGAAAAGCTGCGCAAGAAAGGCAACACTATGCCAATAATTTTCCTTACCGCCAAAGACACCGAGAACGATATGCTCACTGGTTTTTCGGTGGGCGGCGACGACTATATATCCAAACCGTTCTCGCTAAAAGAGGTTTCGGCGCGGGTTCGTGCCGTGTTGAAACGCAGTGCGGGAGCAGAAGTGAAAACAGACGACAGGCTTACGATAGACGATCTTGCGATAGATTTCCAAACGAAAGAGTTGTTTATCGCCGGCAATGTTATCCCGCTTACTAAAACCGAGTTCGAGATACTCACCCTGCTGGTGGCCAGTCCCAGCCATCTGTTCTCGCGCGAAGAGATAATCAACCAACTCTGGAGCGACTATCCTTACACCACCGGGCGAACCGTAGATGTGCACATTGCCCGTCTGCGAAAAAAGATGGGCGGCAAGGCAGAGTGGATTTCGAGTCGCCCCGGATACGGATACCGGTTTAATCCTAATGAGAAATGACAAAGAAATTAGCGATAAGTTTTTTCGTAATATTTGCGGCCTTCACCACCGCGATAGTGATTTTCGAGCAACAGCGCGTACGAAGCTATAAAACCGAAATACTGATCGAAAAATTAGACGTTTATGCCGGCCAGGTTCTCGCCAAAGCGCCGGCCGCCGTTTTCCCGCCTGAATTGCGCATCACTTTGATAGATCGCGATGGAACCGTTCTGAGCGATAATAAGGCGAATGTCTCACAGATGGAAAACCACCTTACACGCCGCGAAATCGCCGAAGCCATCCGGAAAGGGAAAGGCTCCGACATCCGTAACTCTACCTCTAACAACCGCCCCTATCTCTATTACGCCAAGGACAACGGCACGAACGTTATTGTGCGCGTGGCCATACCTTACGACATAACGGTGCGCTCGTTCCTTAAACCCGACAATACGTTCCTGTATTTCGTTATGGCGCTTTTCCTTGCCGGCTTGGGCTTTATATGGTATTTCGGACGGAATTTCGGCCGCTCCGAGCAGCGTTTGCATCAATTCGAGATTCAGGAGAAAAACCGCCGTTTGAAACAGGAGCTTACCGGCAATATAGCCCACGAACTGCGCACGCCAGTAACCAGCATTCGCGGTTTTCTCGAAATAGTGCTTGAGAACGACCTCACGGTTCCCCGTGCACAGGAATATCTGCAACGTGCCTATTGTCAGACCCTGAACTTGTCGGAATTGATTTCCGATATGAGCCTTTTGTCGCGCCTCGATGAGAAACAAGACACATTCCGGTTCTCTGAGGTCGATATCGAAAAGTTACTGAACAGGGTTCAAGCCGATACTGCCGCCCGGCTGGCCGAGCGTGGAATTTCGTTTACGGCCGAACTGCCGGAAGGACTTGTGGTTCAAGGCAACGAGGGACTGCTCTACTCTGTTTTTCGCAACCTTACCGACAACGTTATAGCCCACGCGGGGAACAATGTCGAAATTCGTATCCGTGCAGTCCGAAAAGCTGACGGAATGGTCGAATTTTCATTTGCCGACACGGGCGTTGGAATTGCCGATAAGTACCATCTGGAGCGCATTTTTGAGCGTTTCTACCGTGTCGGCGAAGGCCGTACACGCGACACGGGTGGCTCGGGCCTTGGTTTGTCTATCGTCAAAAACGCCGTTCAATTCCACGGCGGCACAATTTCCGCCCGCAACACCGCCCCCCACGGACTGGAATTTGTGTTTCATGTAGGCTGAACACCGAAATAACGAAAAACAATTGATAATTCATAATTAATAGATGGGATGCCCTCGCAAATACGTGATGGTATCACAGCTCCGTAAAAGTATCGCGCACTGCTGCACAAGGGTATCGCAACTCCGCGAAAATACTGTGCAGCCCTGCACGAAGTACGTTTAGAAGTTGACGCGGCGTTTTACGCAGTTCATTGAAGGGTACAAAGAAAAACTTATCAGGTAAATTCAAAACAGTTTCTAAAAATATTCATTATATTTATCGAAAAATAATAAAAGGTGAAAGTTGAGCGCCATTATACGCTTGTTTGCAAAATGGCTGAGACGTATCATATTTTATTCAAATCTCAAAAACAATGAAAGCAATCTTCTTTTCTTTTCTGTTTCTGGCATCGTTCGCCGCATGGGCGCAACAGGCCAGTATTTCGAGCCCGGACGGTAATTTGACCGTCGAAGTAACGGTCGAAGCCGGCCTGCCGTACTATTCAGTCAACTATAACGGTAATATTATGCTGGAACCCTCGCCGCTGGGGTTTATTACCAACGAGGGCGATTTCAGTACCGGCATGACGTGGGTAGGCGAAACACGTTCAAACATCAACGAATCATACACTATGGACAGAATCAAACAGTCGCAGATTGACTACCGCGCCAACACGCTGACATGTACATTTGAGAACGTGCGTGATCGCCAGATATCAATCACTTTTAATGTAAGCAACAACGACATTGCCTTCCGTTACGAGATTCCGGCCTGGGGCGGCACGCAAGCGGTCGTGATTGAGCGCGAAGCAACAGGTTTCGATTTTCCGGCAGTAACTACTACGTTTCTATCGCCTATGATGGGGCCGATGGGGGGCTTTGCCCGCACTTCGCCCAGCTACGAGAGCGGTTACGAGGCCGACGCACGGATGGGCAGACAGAGCAGCGATGGCTATGTATTCCCTGGCCTGTTCCGGGTGGGCGGGCAAGGCTGGGTATTACTGTCGGAAACAGGCGTACGGAGCCTATACTGTGCCTCGCACCTGAGCAGCGGCACTCGCGAAGGGCTCTACACTGTCGATTTCCCGAATCCTGCCCAAAATAATGGTTTCGGCAGTAACGGTGCGCAGCTGGGCCTGCCCGGAGTTACTCCCTGGCGCACTATCACCGTTAGCGAAACGCTGGCGCCAATAGTGGAAACTACTATACCGTTCGACGTGGTAGAGCCGCTTTACGAACCCTCGCGCGACTATGAGTACGGCCGCGCCACATGGAGTTGGATAGTGTGGCAGGATCAGAGCATGAATTGGGACGACCAGGTGCGGTTCATCGATTTGGCCGCCGAACTCAATTTCGAATACATACTCATAGATGCCTTTTGGGACGCCAACATAGGTAAGGAGCGCATGGCTGAACTGATTCGCTACGCCAAGTCGAAGGACGTAGGAGTACTGCTGTGGTACAACTCCAACGGCTCGTTTAACGATGCCCCGCAAGGCCCAAAGAACCGTATGAACACATCCATAGCACGCAAAGAGGAGATGCGTTGGCTACGCGAGATGGGTGTCAGCGGACTGAAAATCGACTTTTTGGGCGGCGACAAACAGGAAACTATGCGCCTGTACGAGGATATCCTCTCTGATGCCAACGACTATGGCTTAACAATCATATTCCACGGCGCCACCCTGCCCCGCGGCTGGGAACGAATGTACCCCAACTTTGTTGGCAGCGAGGCTGTGCTGGCATCGGAGATGCTGATATTCAACGAGCATACGCGTGAAAACGAGGCTTTCTACGCCTCACTGCACCCTTTTATCCGCAATACAGTGGCATCGATGGAGTTCGGCGGCGTGTTCCTCAATAAATTCCTTGTTAAGAGCAACGAAGGCCCGCGCAACAAGCGACTGACCACCGACTCGTTCCAGTTGGCTACGGCGGTGTTGTTTCAGAATCCTGTGCAGATGTTCGCACTGACGCCTAACAACCTTACCGATGCGCCGGTTTTCGCACTCGACTTCATGCGCCGTGTGCCTACCACTTGGGACGAAACACGTTTCATAGACGGTTATCCTGGTAAATATGCGGTTATAGCCCGCCGGCATGGTAACCAATGGTATGTGGCCGGAGTGAGCAACGAGGCCGAGGCGCTGACGCTGGAACTGGAGTTGCCGATGCTGGACGGAAAGGCTGTGTCGCTGTATAACGATGATACGGCGCGCAACCCATCGGTCAAATCGGCTGACATTAGAAACGGGAAAATCAGTGTTACGATTCAGCCCCGCGGCGGCTTTGTGATGACATCAAAGTGATACCTGTATTTGGTTATATATATTATACACTCAATTGTACTGGTTTCTTTTGATATATGCTCGGCAGAGGTTTTGTATGAACCGGGCTTTGGGTATTTATTATATTGGTAAAAAACACTGTAAACAGGATTGTTATTTATAGCAGAGTGGCGGGAGTTTTTATGATTGGTATTGATTTTGATTGTATATTCGCTTTAAATACTGTTAGTAATAAAAGAAAAGTATAGTTTTGTACGAAAATATAACCGTTCAACAAAAAATAAAATTCAAAAAACATGAAAAGTATTAAATACGCTATTTTAATATTGGTTGTTGTGCTTGTGGCAGGATGTAACAGCAGTGTTCAACAAAAAAATCAAAGTACGGTTTCGGTTATTGGAACAGGTACGGTTTCGGTTAACCCCGATATGGTTCAGATGAGTATTTCGTTAAGCAAAACAGCACAAACAACGCAGCTGGCGCAGGAAGAAATAAGCAGGATGACAAGGCAGGCATTAGAAATACTGAAAAGTATGAATATTGAAGACAAAGATATAAGTACTGCCTCGCTTACATTTAATCCGGAGTACGATTACAGTTCAAACAGGCGCATATTAATAGGGCAAAGAGGAGAGCAGAGTATAACATTTTCGATACACGATATTCAAACCGATAACGAAAAGGCTTCTAAAATAATTGACATGCTTGTCCGTATTAACGGGATAGAGCTAAACGGGATGAATTTTAGTGTAAAAAACAACACGGAGCACTTTATTAAATCGCGCGAGCTTGCATTTCGGAAAGCAGAAGAAAAGGCAAAACAGTATGCAGAACTTTCGGGGCTTAAAGTTGTAAAAATATTAAGCATATCGGAAGAAGGCAACCAACAGCTCATGCCGGTTAACAACAGAATGATGTTTGGTGCAGTACAGGAAATGTCGGTAGCCAAAGACGTTTCAGATTCAACCGTACTGCCTTCCGGCGAAATGGAAATAACAACAAGAATTGCGGCAGTATTTATTTTGGAATAGAACAAGAAACTGTTCTGAATAAATTTAAAACAGAACGTTGGTGGCGCCAGTGCCTACCATCCCCGCATAAATAAAATAAGGCATCCGCTTTTGGGACGCCTTATTTGAATAATTTATTAATACTATTACTCGGCAGGAGTAGTAAACACAATCACTTCCCCATATTTAGTTATACCGCCATATCGGCTAACATGAGCCTGCACCCAATATTGGGTTCCGGGAGTAAGGCCTGTCATTTCACATGAAAAGCGGTCTCCTTGAAATGAGTCTTCGTCCGGAACAGGATACATATCATTATTATTTATTGTTACGTGTAATAAAGGCTTCGGACTTGTCCAACACTCTACTCCAACAAGTAAACCTTCAGAATAATCCAATTCTACACTGCAAACAGCAGAGGTTGCAGTTATGTCGGTTACTCCCAACGTAGTTACATCAGGCGTCGGCGCCATCTCTTTTGTACAACTTATCAATGATATCGATAAAACAAAGAGCACTATCTTTAATATAGTATTCATAATGTTAAACGATCAAATGGTGGAGCAATTACCAATGTACCTTCTAATGTTCCTGTACCGCGCGAACGTCCGGTTACTACCATTGAAGCACCCGATTGCTGGTAACCTATGGGTTCTGTATAATGAGGATATTTTTCTGATGTGTTATGAAAGTTCGGACTTGCAGACCGAACATAATCAAAGAACCTAGTATTAGTTTGCCAATTACTACTATGACTTTCATACTTTATATAATACTCAGTACTATATTTAATCCAAAATACAACTTTCTTCTCTGCATAATGATCTAATACGTGATTCCTTTGAAAAGGGTGTACACCTGCTTTTAACCAAAACCTTCTGCTTGAATCGTTAGAAACATAAAGGTGATTAGTCCATTCGTTAATAGAAGCCCTGGTTTGTGCCTGTTCTCTGAAAGAATCAAACCACCTGTATTGCCAGGTTTCTTCCAAAGTTTTTGCATTGTTAAAATTGCATACTTCGCCCGCTATTAATACTTCGCCGTTTCTGTTGCATACATAAGAGTAACCATATTTGCCCGATGGAATATAAGGATTCATGTCTTCATCGGCTGCGTTGTTGTTCCAAATGAAAAAATTTGAATACCTGTTTTGAATACTCCGTACTTCTTCAACAGTTTTTGCCGCAGTAAGCTCATCTACAACTTGCCACATGAACGTTTCCTGCGATTCAAAACCGCCCTGCGCCTTATACCATTCAGCTCTCTTGGCTTCGTCCATAAACATTAATTCGCTAATAGTTTTATGCATATCTTCCTTGCTTTCAAACGAAAGCATTTTTTGCTCTTTAGATATTTCTAAAACTGTTAACTCTTTTGAAAAATTTGGGGTAATGTTATCAATAGAGTCCTGTTCTTTGGAACA
>JAITVX010000201.1 GCA_031285575.1 Bacteroidales bacterium | reverse complement strand
CGAGAGTTCACCCCAAAGTTTTGGGGCATAATGCGGATATGACATATTTGCTTAAAATCAATAATTTACGCAATTATGTCATTGGTAGGAGCGGAGCGACGAAGCAATCCATGTTGTGTTCTGGATTGCTTCACCCTGCGGGTTCGCAATGACGAACAGGGTATTGGGTTCTGTTTTCCACAAGAAGCATGATACCCAAACCTGTCAATCTTCACATTCGCGGCCCGATATGTAACTGCGCCACTTCTCTACCACTGTTTTCATGTCGTCAGGGAGCTCTGAATTGAACGACAGCCTTTTGCCTGTTGCCGGATGGGTGAACGAAAGCGATTTGGCATGAAGTGCCTGCCGGGGTATTATGGAGAAGCAGTTGCGTACAAACTGCTGGTATCGGGTGAATGTGGTTCCTTTAAGTATGCGGTTGCCGCCATACTCTTCGTCGTTGAAGACGGGGTGTTTTATGTGGCTGAAGTGAACACGTATCTGGTGTGTGCGTCCTGTTTCGAGTTTGCATTCAACAAGCGAAACATAGCCTATGTTTTCAAGTGTTTTGTAGTGGGTTATTGCCGCCTTGCCTTCGCTGCCGTCTTCAAAAACCTGCATTATCTTCCTGTCGCGCGTGCTTCTTCCCACATGTCCGGTTACGGTTCCTTCGGGCGGGTCGGGCGAACCCCACACAAGCGCCTGATACAGCCGGTCGGTTGTACGGTCGTAAAACTGCCGGGAAAGCCGGTTAAGCGTATTCTCGTTTTTTGCAACCACCAGAATGCCCGACGTGTTTTTGTCTATCCGGTGCACGAGCCCCGGGCGGGCTTCCCCGCGGCGGAACAGAGGCAAATCGCGGAAATGATACATGAGGGCGTTTACAAGAGTGCCCGAGTAGTTGCCGTAGGCCGGATGAACAACCATTCCGGCGGCTTTGTTAACTACGAGAAGGTCGCTGTCTTCATATACAATATCGATGGGTATGTTCTGCGGTATCAGTTCTATTTCCCGTGGCGGATTTGGCAGGACTATCTGTATGGTGTCGCAGGGTTTTACCCTGTAGTTGGGCTTTACTGGCAGGCCGTTTACAATAATATTTCCGGCGTTTGCGGCATTCTGTATCCTTGTGCGCGAAGCCTTTTCCAGCCTCGACGAAAGGTAGCTGTCGATTCTGAGCAGCGACTGCCCGCTATCGACAACAAAGCGGAAGTGTTCGTAAAGTTCCTGCTGTTCGGGCAGTGGTTCCTCGTTTGTCATTGCTGGTTATCTGGCTTTAATAAGGCGGCCGTATCCCGAACGCTTTCCGTTTATTACATTGAAAACAAAATATATCCCCGGCGCAAGCGACGATATGTCGATTTGCTCACCGGAGTTCTGCGTTCTAATCAGTTCTTTCCCGTTGATGTCGGTAACTGTTATCAATAACGGTTCTGCTGCGCTGCTGTTTTCAGCCGTAACCTTTATAAAGTCGGTTGCGGGGTTGGGATATACCGATATTCCGGTATTCCTGTTTTGCTCTGTGGCATTGCCGCCCTGGTTGCTGTTGCCGGGGGCGGGCACCGGGGCTGCTGCATTGCTTTTGCCCATAACCGGCCTTATCATAAGGCTGCCGTTTACCTGCGACTGCTGCCATGTTCCGTTAAGCCAGTAGAGTTGCCTGCCCATGTTTGGGGTATTAACATCGAGGCCTGCATTAAGAAAGGTTTCCGAGCGCTGTTTCCACCCTACGTAGAACGTGCCGTTAACCGGCACCTCGCCGTCAACCGTGTAGGTGTAGAAACCGTTAATCATGTCGCCTGTTTCAACCATAACCTCTTCGCGGCTGTAAATAACATTGCCGGGAACGCCGTTGCTGTCGTCCCACACCATCAGGTCGAATGCACGCCTGTTCGAGCGTTGATAACTGTCGTTGAAGCATATCATTACGGCCCGCAGCATGTCGGGGGTAAACGAGTTGAACCGGTATGCAACCATTGCATTGCGCGAGCCCTGTCCGTTGACGCCATATCCCATCTCGGCCGTTCCGTCGTCGAAGGCAAAGTAATCTTTAAATACCTGATGGTAAACAATGGTGTCGTTGCCTTTGGGGTCGAAGTCGTCGGTTTTAAGGGTGCATGTTATTCTGAAAACGGCCGAATCGGTTGCGGGCGAATTGAACGTATAGATAAGACCGGCACTGTAGTTCATATCTGTTTGCGGTTCAATATTGGCGGCGCCGGCCGTAAAGCTGTGCACGGTTGTGTTTCTTTCAACATCGAATATGTCGAAGTTCCTCGTAACGTTTCTTATAATCACGTCGCTGTTCCTGTACTGTATCGGGATAAACGCTCCCATCTCCTGAAGCTGTATCTCCCTGAACTGGTTCCACGGCATTGCTTCGTAATTCTTCAGCAGAGAGCGTATGCCTGTTCTGAAAGCCACATCATGATATACGGTGTCGCTTTCGAGGCGGTTTTTGTCGAGCACAACGTAGTCGATATTCCAGTGGTCGCAGTTGCCGGTAATTGATATGTCGGCTGCGTTGCCGGTTACGGATGCATAGTTGATGAAGCGGAAGCGGAAGCCGTTTTTAAGGAATTTTTCGTCGGTAACCGGCAGTGCTGCCTGCCTGAAGGCGCTGTCGGATGCCTGTGCCTTCCATACCGAAAACCACTTGTCTTCTTCCGGGGCAAAAAACAGCAGCGCAAGGCTGTCGTTCGGTTCTGGAAAGTCGCCAAGCCCGCCCGGCTGATAGTAGAAGCTGAGCATAATGTTGTCGGAAGCCGTATAGTCGAGGTTTATAGGTTGAGACGTGAGGGTGTCGGCGGCAAAACCCGACCAGGTGGCTGTTTCATACATACGCCCTGTATTGTCTATTGCGTCGAAGGTGGCAACCCCTGTGGTAATCTGCCTGTCGGAGTATGTGTTGTTTATAAATACGTAGCTGTCCGACCATTTCCTGCTGTCGGGAAATACCGCCTGGCCCGAAAAGTCGTCAAAGAAAGGCAACTCAAGCGGCGTCGATGATTTTGTGCCGTTGCTTCTCTCTTTTTTTACATCAAGCCGGGTAATGGCACGGTTTGTCTGAAGCCCCGACACTGTTTCCTGCGCCATAGACGTTCCGGCAAAAACAGCCGGCAAGGCAAGTATGAGTAATACCTTTTTTATCATATATCGGCTGGCGGCTGGGTTATTGCCTGGGGCATTGGGAGCGTGTCGTTAACCATGTATCGCAACGAATCGGCCGGTAGCTTGGCCGAATCGGTCGTAAGCCAGACATATACCGTAGAGCCAAGCTGCAGGCCGGCTTCGGGGCTGTATTCCGGATTCTGCCTGTAAACAAATGCACCGGCCGAATCCTTGTCGTTGTCGAATATGTAAGCCCCAAGGTTCAGCGACGCTTCAAGTATTATGTTTCTTGCATCTGCAAGGCTGTTACCAATAAGATATGGTACCGGTGTTGACTGGTTGCTGAGCCCTTTGCCGAGAACAAGGTCGATAACAGTTCCTTTCTGAATGGAATCGCCCTCACTGATATTCCGGCCGTTTACCTGCTGTTCAAGAACAATGTCAACCGACAGGTCGGGTTTGTATTTCAGCTCGCCCATTGCCAGCCCCGAGCTTTCAATCATCATTATTGCTTGTCGTTTGGGAAGGTCTATAAGGTTTGGCATGGCAGTCATTTCGGGGTTGAAGGCGTTAATAACAAGCGCCACGTTACGCCATTTCTTTACTTTAAATCCGGGCTTGGGGCTTTGTTCGGCAATGCTGCCTTTGGGAACCATGTTTGTGTAAATCGAATCTGTAATCTGATATTTAAGCCGGTGTTCACTTGCCAGTTTCTGCGTTTCTTCGGTGCTTAACCCTACGAAATCGGGAACCGGCCTTGCCTGTCCGTGCCGTGTATATAAACTTAGCCATATAAGTATTACAATTATTCCGCCAACAGTAACGGCTGCTGCAATGCCGAGGTGCTTTGCAAATAATCTGCTGAAAATGAAATTCCTTAAACTCATCCCTGTGTATGATTTATTATAACGCAAAGGTAATTATAAAATTATAATCGGGCTACAATTCTTTTACGCTATTAGCTTGTATGCACGAAAATTGTACAGCCTTATTATGCTTCTTTTAAATACCCTATATACCATATCAAACAAGCGTCCGGATGTTAAACAAACCTGTAAACTCACCATTATACTGCGTGAAAGTGTGGCGGTTCGTGTTCCCCTTGTAAGGAAAATCTTGCTATTTCAGGCATAACATCTTTACTTTAAGATAGTAATTTAACTGCTAAAGCAAACCGGCAAAATTGATGGTCTCCCGCCTGCATAGTGTTCCTTTTGCCATTTGGTATAGTCAAATGGTTCTCTGATGAGTTGTGATATGAAAATCTCCGTTTCGATGATTCTCAATTGTTCTACCAGACAGTTAATACCGTCATTCATAATAGTTGCTGTGGTGTGCATAAAAAATACCCTCAGAAGTCCGATATAAATTTATACATTTGCTGGTACGCAACAAAGGTATATGATTCGCAGAATATTATACACAACATCAACATCAATTGAAGCCGAATCACTGATGAAGATTGCCGGCCTTGAAGCCAGCCAAACAAAGAACAGATACAGATATGGCCAAATGAATATCGACCTTCTGATAACCGGCGTTGGCACAGTGGCAACAACATGGAGAATTTCAAAATGGCTGTCGCAAAACAGTCATCCCGATATTGCAATTAACGCCGGAATTGCCGGTAGTTTTAACCCTCTCATTAAAATCGGTGATGCAGTAATGCCTGTTTCTGATTGTTTTGCCGATGCCGGCATTGAAGATGGAAACCGCTTTTTTACACTCCGCGAAGCAAGCATAATATCCGACAGTGATTTCCCTTTTCAAGGCGATTTTATTCACTGCAACAATCTATTCTGTAAGAAACTTGCACAAACAGTGAAGCCCGTAAATGCAATTACGGTAAATACCGCCACAGGCTCAACAATAACCAAAGAAAAACTTACAGCCAGATTTAATCCCGATATAGAAACAATGGAAGGAGCAGCTTTTTTTTATGTATCTTCGCTCGAAAAAATACCGTTTATCGCCATAAGAGCTGTTTCCAATATAGTTGAACAGCGCGACAAGGCAAAATGGAATATTCCGCTGGCACTTGAAAACATGACAGCTAAACTTACCGAAATACTTGAAATACTTTCGCAGCTATGAAACTTACCCTGGGCTTTTCCCCGTGTCCAAACGACACTTTTATCTTCGACGCTATGATTCACGGACGTGTTGATACCGAAGATATTGAATTTGACTATTTTCTTGCCGACGTAGAAGAACTCAACAGCAAGGCAAAAAGCGCTGAAGTTGACATTACCAAAATAAGTTTCCACGCCTATTGCCACGTTGCCGCCAAATATATAATGCTCGATTCGGGCAGCGCTCTCGGGTTCGGAGCCGGTCCGCTGCTTATAGGCAAGCCGGGGATAGACATCAATTCAATAGCCTCAAAAAAAATAGCGATACCGGGAAAATATACAACCGCCAACCTTCTTTTCGGTATAGCCTGGCCCGAATGCCGCAATAAAAAAGAATATCTTTTTTCCGATATCGAAGAAGCAATAATAAACGGTGAGGTTGACGCCGGGCTTATCATTCACGAAACACGGTTTACCTATCAGAAACGCGGATTGGTGAAAATAGCCGACATGGGTGAGTATTGGGAACAGCTCGTCAACCTGCCCGTTCCACTGGGGACAATTGTGATAAAACGAACCATTCCAGAAAACACTGCGCTTAAAGTGAACCGGATACTGAAAAGAAGCCTTGAATATGCAATAAGCACCCCAAAAGCGTCGCTCGATTTTGTTGCCGGAAATGCGCAGGCAATGGACATAGACGTAATGAACAGCCACATAAATCTGTATGTAAATGAATTTACACTAAGTTTGGGCAGCAAAGGCAGAGCAGCCATTAAAAAGCTGTTTGGCATGGCAACCGATAAAAAACTGATACCCCACCTGCCCAACAGGATCTTTCTTGTGCAATAGACTTCTTGGAAAATTAAGCAGTATATTATTTCATAACGCAGTATTTCACAATGCCATAACAATGACAAACAGATTATTGGAATTCTGTTTTCTGAAAACAGTATAGTAAATAGACATGTTAATGCCTCAGTATCATTTCAGAAAAGGGAAGTATGTTTTCATATTATCATTGGTAAGCCTTGTTCCGTAACCTGAATCCTGAAAGGCTTCGCAGTATTTGATTGCAGCTCCTTTCTGTGCACCATACAGTTCAACAAGTTTGCTGCGATATGGAGTGGCGTTCGAGCCCCCTTTCCTTGTTTCTCCCAGCCATGCCCTCCGGTCTTTATCTGAGGCGGGTACTTTGCTGAGGTCGCCGCGGTTAAACGGAAGCCATTCATACATCTGCGACTTGTGCTGATGATACATGTCAATCTTCTTCTCTATCACATCGTCAATATCAACAGCAACATCGGCGGTAAACGGTTCGGGATGGATAAATCCATCACTCATAAACAGGAACATGGGGTTGCGCTCCAAAAACGGAACTTCTGGAAGAATGGTTGGAACAGTAACCATATAGGCTGCATCAAGCACAAGCGTACCGGTATATCTGTGGTCTGGATGATAGTCATACGGACGCGGGAACACAACAATATCGGCCTTATACTCGCGAATCAACCTTATCATCTGAAGCCTGTTTTCAAAGGAAGGCATCAACTGCCCGTCGTGATTGTCGAGGGTAATATATTTTATCCCGATAACTTCGCCGGCTTTCCTTGCTTCTTCGCGGCGGATACGCACAAGTTCATCTGCTTTTATCGACTGGTGGCCTGCATCGCCGCTGGTAAAAGATACCATTGTTACTTCAAAGCCGGCCTGCTTCCATTTCAGGGCGGTTCCACCAACCTTGTCGGGGTCGTCGGGATGCGCTCCTATTATTATTACATTCAATTTTGCACCGTGGGCTACCTGCGCATGGAGTGTTGCTGCCAATGCCGGTATTATCATCACGATAATAAGGATAATAACATTTTTTTTCATTTTACATTAGTTTTAATGATTGTATGACAACTGAAAAGATTACAGGTTTATTATTGACATGAAAAGTTTAATAAAAAACTATACTGTTATTTTAGCGCTCCTAAGTTAATTATTAATTGCAATGTATCAATTCCTGTTACAGAAATTATTTTTCTGACATCTTTTCCTGTTTTGGGAAATTGCCCCGTTAGCAAAATTTAAAATACTTTTAACGCCTTTTAACTATTGTTATTTCAAAGTAAAAATTTACTTTTGCGGGAAACAATAATAATTTCACATTATGAAAAAGTTTGCTGTTATCTTTTTTGTAGCGTTTGTCGCTACTGTTGCTGTCAGTTCATGCAATCAGAAAGTGTGCCCGGCTTACTCGAAAGCCGCTGTTGAACAGGCTGGCCAGCATATTTAAGCTGGTGTATATTGGCTTCATTTATAAAACCCGGAATGAAAAGGCTGCTTGTATTGGTGGCGGCTTTGCTGGTTTGGGCAGGTACGCTTAAAAGCCAGGGAGAACTGGATGAACAGCAGAGGATTTTTTTCAGAAACGAAAAATCTTTCGGTGTCCAGCTTAATACCAATGGTGTGGGGTTCAGTTACAGAACAGCAAAAAGAACCGATTATCTCAATAAAAACATACTCGAATTTGAACTTGGCACAATAAAACACCCAAAGGAGTACAAGTTGTCACATCTATATTCTACCGGTTCGTCGTTTGTACTTGGCAAAATGAATTTCCCCATGTATTTGAGGGCCGGCATAGGCAAACAGCACGAACTTTACAGCAAGGCCGACCTTGGAGGCGTTTCAATCAGGTTTTTATACTCGGTAGGACCCGAACTGGCGGTATGCAAACCGATTTACTACAAAGTACTGTATTTAATTACTGCCGATCAGACAATTGTTTCAAAAGATGAAAAATTCAACGCCGCCGACCCTTATTCACAGGAAATATACAAACGCGCGTCGTTTTTTAAAGGATTCGATGAAATATCTGTTGTGCCCGGAGTCTTTGCAAAAGCTGCGGTTACATTCGAATACAGCCGCGACGATAAAATATTGCACGCCATTGAAGCCGGTGCCAACCTTAATGCCTTCCTGAAAGAGATACCCATTATGGCTGCAAGCGACAACAAGGCCATCTTTTTAAGCCTCTTTGTTAGCTACCGGTTCGGGTTTGTAGTTAATCCGCTCGACCCTGAATCGAATAAAATAAAAAATCTGTTCAGGAGTAGGAAGATTTCTTCGTAAAACATGCAGTATATTATTTGGTCGGGCATTGGGCCGCCAATACAGCCCCGAGCTGAACCCACATTGAATGTGATTGGAAATGAAGGCTATCTGCGAAAGCGGCTGTATTTGCCGATGCGTTTCACTGTTGCGGCAATAATAACCCTCATGCGGTTTGTGTAATAGCGCGGGTGTGTATTTATGCCGGTGTCGGCTACCGGGCTTTCGCCTGTTTCGGCGCAGGTTATTCTTCCGACAATATCGTCAAGCGCAACGGGATGGTCTTCAAAAGTATTGCTGTCGCCTCGTGCAATGTATGCCGTGATACCGTTTTTGACGATTATCCGTGCAAGCCGGTGGATAACGAGGCCATGGTTTCTTTTTACCGCAATAATTTCGCCGGGGCGCAGTACGCCTCCAATGCACAGCGGCTCGATTAGTATTGTCGTGCCTGGTTTTATTGCCGGAAACATGCTGTAGCCGTGTGCCCGTATGCTGATTGTCTTACCTTCTGCCAGCAGTGCATAGCCCACGCTTTGAAGTATTTCGCCGCTTTGCTTCCGGTTATCCATTTCCGGTGATATATTTTACGGTTTCTTTTTCAGGAACGAATGCGAGATGCTTTACACAGACAGATTCGCACAGTGCATATACTGTTGAGAGTGTTCCGGCAATAATTTCAGCGCTCCAGTTGTGCTGAATGCAGTTGGCCATTACTGCCGTTGCCGCAGCTGCACCGTTCAGGGCTGAAGCGGTGTTGGTGTGTCCGTGTTCTATTGCATATATTGTTCCGAGCGGCGACAGGCGTGGCGTTTCGCCGCTGTAAACCGGTGTGTTGAACATTGTGTATCCGGCTTCCGTATGGCGTACTATCAGCCTGTCGTCGTGTATAACTGTTGCCCCGCAGCTTTCCCACAGGCGTGCCATTGTGGTTTTTCCCCTGCCCGACCTGCCGCAGAAAAGGTATCCTGCGCCATTGAGGTTAACGCCCGATGCGTGTATCAGTATGCCGCCCATGATAACAGTCAGGTAGTACAGTATGAGGCCGTCGAGCGGATATGCGAACGGATCGATTGGCTGCCCGCCGCTGTCAACATAAAGTTCCCACACTGCGCCGCTCATCGGAATTATTAATACGGCGTTGCTGCGGTTGCCCAATGGCAGCCTGGTTGTTATGAATATGTGCCGGTTGTGCTTCCAGATGCTCCAGAAGTCGGGGCTGTGCATTATGCCGATACCGTTTATGCCGTCGGCAGCCGGGGCGCTGAACACTTTTACAGCCTCACGCGGAAGTGAAAAGCTGCGCGAGTGGACGCCGATTAAAATATCGGGTACACCGCTGCTGCTGTCCATGAAGCCTGAGCACCGCTCCGACACTGTCAGGTGTGAACCCGCGCCGGCCGATTCAAATACGATTGCACTGCCTGCTATGTTTAAACAGTATTCTTTCATTGTGCCGGCAATTTGTGTGTTATCCGTCAACGGTCAGGTAATCCTTTATGCTTTCAATGAAGGCCATGGTGTCGTTTCTGGCAGCTGGCGGGTCGATATCGTATTCTTCCGTCAGCGCCGCAATAATTTCATCAACGCTGCGAGCGCCATCGATATGCTCCCATATAAAAACGCCCGTTTCGTTGAGGATGAACACGCTGTTCATGTCGGCAATATTGCTGGCCACTGGCACAAGCACATATTCGGAGCCTGTTTTCCTGGCCACCGCCGAGGACGACCGCGAGAGTATCGATGCAGGTTGTATCATGCTATTGTGTAATCTGCGCAAAGTTATGAAATGAACCGAAACGGTGCAATTTTCCCTGAATGAAAATGCGTTTGCCGGCTTATTCCGGAGAATGTTTCCTGTACGGAAGATATCTGTTACTGTTTTTTACTTTTCTGCGCCTTGATGATAAGATAAATTACAAAAACAACGCCCAAGGCAATCATAATCCATCCGATATATGGGAATATCTCTTCTCTGATGTCATAAAGATAATATCCAATTACTGCAAGACAGATATTCCACAGCCCTGCCCCGACAAATGTAAACAGAACGAAATCGCGCAGATTCATTTTTGCCATTCCGGCTGGCAGCGAAATCAATTGACGTATTCCGGGAATAAGCCTGCCGATAAAAGTTGATGATTTACCGTTTTTTACAAAATACTGTTCAACATGAACTATTTTTTCTTCAGACAGCAGGAATAACCTCCCAGCCCCGGATGCTGCAAACTTATGCACAAGCGGACGGCCAAGATAGTATCCCAGCAAATAGTTAATCAGCGATCCCAGTAAAGCGCCTATGGTTGCAAACAGCACAACGAGAAAAATATTAAGGTCGCCCTGCGCCGCTTTATATGCGGCAAAAGGAACAACTGCTTCCGACGGGAATGGTATAAAGGTGCTTTCGACGGTCATTAAAAACATAACCGTAGAGTAGTTAAGATTTGCCATATACCAGTCTAACAGGGTCTGAAGAAGATTCATCATTGCAGTAATGTATAAGTTTTTTTTACAAAACAGTAAGGCATCATGCCGCTTTACTGTAGGCGGCAATGATACTCTTTTTAATTGTTTTTACCAACCGTAACACTGTAGTTTCAGGGCAAACGCACGAAATTAGCTTTTTTGCCTGCAGGCACTCCCTGTATATAATACCTTTAATTAATAAGCAAGTACTCATAATTAATTCACATTATCCTGTTCGTCATTGCGAGGGCTTGCCCGAAGCAACCGGGTTTACGAGCTCGGCGAAGCCAGTCCATTGTTTGCGTTGCTTTATGGATTGACTTCGTCGAGCTCGCCGGAGGCTCGGTTGCTTCGGGCAAGCCCTCGCAATGACGAACAGGATAATGTGAATTAATTATGAGTACTTACTTAATTGATAATTGAAAATTGTGCAAAACAAAGAAAGTAACTATTCAGGTGTATTCAAATGGAACGCGGATGAGGCGGATGAAAAGGATTTACACTGATAAAAATCCGCGAAAATCCGTTTCGTCCACCTCATCCGCGTTTCATTTGGGTGTGCCTGAATAGTTACAATGAGGCTAATGCAAGGTTAATTT
>JAITVX010000198.1 GCA_031285575.1 Bacteroidales bacterium | reverse complement strand
CACGTGGTGAGAAGGGCGACAGCCGACGCAAGTATGCCGAAGCACGTGGTGAGAATTGCGTCAGCCGACGCAAGTATTCCGTTATGTTTCATCAAAACATCATGGCCGGTTTACGGTATGTACATCAAATGTGATATTTTTCCATAATCATTTCCACTGTGTTTCGGCACGATATGGAGCAAGACAACCGGGCACTACCTGCTTTTTCTGAAGTAAATTGCAGGAGCTGCGTAACCTTTACGGAATAAAATACATCATTTTTATGCAAAATTGTTTTTGAGACAAAAAAGCTATACTTTTATGTGGTTAAAAAAAGTCGTTTTGTCAGACATCAATACCATAATAAACGGTTGTCTCGAAGGCAGCAGGAAGGATCAGGAGCTTCTTTATCATCGCTATGCCTCAAGGCTATACGCCGTATGCCTTCAGTATTCGGGCGACGACGACGAGGCAAAGGACGTTTTGCAGGACGGGTTTATAAGGATTTTTGAAAAACTTCATACCTATAAGTTTGAAGGTTCGTTTGAAGGCTGGATACGGAGAATAGTTGTGAATACGGCCCTGGAAAGGTACAGGAGCAAAAACATCCTGCGCAAGGTTGAAGATATTGACAGGCTTACGGAAATGGAAATGGAGCCCGACATTGAAGATTATTCGGGGCTTGATGTGGAAATTTTGTTGAATATGATAAGGGAATTGCCCCCAAAATACAGAATGGTATTTAATCTTTTTGCAATTGAGGGCTATTCGCATAAGGAAATAAGTAAAATGATAAATATATCTGAAGGAGCGTCGAAATCAAACCTGTCAAGGGCGAGGCTCATTCTGCAGAAGAAGGTGGAAAAATATTCGGTAATAAAAATAAAAGTTGCAAATGACTGACGGCAGAGCAAATATTGACCTTGTTTTCAGGAACGGCCTCAAAGATTATGAAGTTCTTCCGCCGGTGGAGGTATGGGAGAATATAAAACCGGCTATTGGCAGAAAGAAAAAACATGTATTCTTTTTACGGACAGCCGCAGCCGTTGCGATTTTTGTTTCGGTGAGCATACTTGCATACATGTGGGGATACGAAACATCGAGAGAGAGGTTCTTTGCCGGCGCTGAGCCTGCGGGTAGCGAGCTGGTTGCGCCTTTGGATATTGTTATACCCGCAGCCATTATGCCTGATAAGGCGGAACCGGTAATGGCAGCAGCAGCAACCGCCGGTATTGGCGGCAAACAGGCAGAAACAGCTACCGTACCGCAATACAGAGCCGAAGTTTCGGATATAACGCCTGCTAATCAGGCCGGAGTTAACATTAAAAAAGCGCTTGCCGGCGCCATTGAACCGCTTCCGGAAATTCAGCAGCCATTTAAAATTAAATATTTCAAGGTATTTTCGCCCGCAGAACTGCAGCCGGTTATTTACAGCGATAATTATGAAAGCGCAGCAGAGGCGGAAGAAACCAGATGGTCGGTACTGGCAATGGTGTCGCCCACCCATTATTCGCAGTTCACAACATCGGGAAACGACCTTTCGCGTCAAATCATGGCCTCCGACCAGGGAAGGGCGTCGTATTCCGGCGGAATGGGGTTTGCATATAAAATAAACAAAAGGCTGAGCGTACAGTCGGGCGTATATTATTCGGCAATGGGGCAGGAGCTTGGCGAAGTAAGCGTGTATGGCGGTTTTCAGCAAGCCAATCCCTCAAAAAGCACAGATAACTTTAAGGTGCTTACGCCTAACGGAACAGTTTTGGCAAACAATCCCGACATATATCTTGGTTCCGGCAACATTCCCGAACGGGTGCTTTCACGATATACAATAGACGAAGTAGACCCGGTTAAGGCAAACCTGAACTATCTGGGCAACTCTCTGTTGCAGGATATGAAATACATAGAACTGCCACTGTTCCTCCGATATATGGTGTTCGACAAAAAGGTGGGGTCAGTCTTGTAGGCGGATTGTCGTATAATTTTCTGGTTGACAATTCTGTGTATGCCGTTACAGATGGTGAGAAACAACATGTCGGAACAACGGAAGTATTGAACAGCCTTGCGCTTAGCAGTTCGTTTGGCATGGGGATGGAATACAGGTTTTCAAAAAACTTCTCTTTCAACATTGAACCAACTTTCCGTTATTTTATGAACTCCGCCAGCTCTGACCGGATTGCCGGGCTGCACACCTATTCATTAGGGGTTTTTTCAGGAGTGGCATACAGATTCTGATAAATAACTTACCCGGATACGCACATTTGCATTGCCTGTTCTGCTCTTTGGACGGATTATTGCAGAACATATATAACCTGCGCCAATACTGCTGACAGAAGAAGAAGGATAAAAAAGGCTTCCGGCAGCATCCTTTTTCTTGAAAAAACAAACCATTGCGCTATAAAATAGCATGTGGGTATGCCAAGTATCCATATAATTTCAAAAGAAGCCGATGGAACAAAAACATAAACGCATATTGTGATAAAGAACATCCATATCAGCAGCGAAAATGTTTTGCGCGATTTAATGTTACGTGCCTTGTTAAACATTAATACATGCACAAGGCTGAATATTGCAGCAACGGCAACAACGGACAGCGTGGCAATTGCAAACTTCGATGGGGCTGGGGCGGGGTTTGCCGCGAAAAGATTGCTGTGAATTAAAGAAAGCAGCTCGCCCGGGTTGTAACCAAGTGCGTAGTACAGTCCGAACATTATAATATATGGTGTGGCAAGCCCAAGCAACGCAAGGGCTGTTTCCTTTATATTGATGCCGCGGATGATTATGCAGCCGATAATGACAACTGTTCCCAGCCAGATTAAATTTGCGTAAAACAGGCTCCCTGTTCCCATGAATATTCCCGCGTCAAAAAAATTATAAGCCATCCCCTGTTTGCGGTAGCTGTCGAGCATGCGCCTGATGGCGTTTACTGCAAAAAATGCCGCCGGCAATACGGGATTCAGCGCCTGGTATTGAGGCAGAATGGCAATAAGAAGGATAAATACAAGCGCAGGGATAAAGGTACGTTCTATAATAAAAAAATGCGATGTGTTCAGTACAGTTATCATCATAATCAGTGCTGTGCAGATTACCATAGCAACGATGTCGGCAGCCATGGTTCCGCGTCCGGTAAGGTTTTCAAGCACTCCGAACATGGGCATTGGAACGCCGTAAACTGTGTTTCCGGAAGCGGCAGGGCCGGTGAAAAACAACTGTGCCCAAAGGGCAATAAATATTGCCCCGATTGTGATAATTACCATGGGAACGGTTCCCCTGAAGAACTTTAAGAGCATGGAATTGCGTTAATGAGATATGAGGTCGAATCCGATATCTTTCCGGTAATACATTCCTTCAAAATCGATGGCGGCAATGTTGCGGTAGGAAGTTGCGAGCGCTTCTTCGATGGTTTCTCCCCACGATGTTACGGCCAAAACCCTGCCGCCGGATGTGATGGCGGTATTGTCTTCCAGCTTTGTGCCGGCATGAAATACAACGCTTTCGCCGGCATTGTCAAGCCCCGATATGGCTTTGCCCTTCTCGAACGCGCCGGGATAGCCTCCCGATACGGCCATTACTGTTGCAGCACTGCGATTGTCGAATTCAACGGTGCGTGTAGCGAGGTCCCCTGCGGCTACGCCTTCGAGAAGTTCAAAGAGGTCTGTTTTTATTCTGGGTATGATGACTTCCGACTCAGGGTCGCCAAGTCGTGCGTTATATTCGATAACGTATGGATTGCCGTCAACATTTATAAGCCCGAAGAATATGAACCCTTTATACAGTATGCCTTCTTTTGCAAGGCCATGCATTGTCGGTTCTATGATTTGCGCCTTTACCTTTTCCATAAACTCGCCGCCGGCAAATGGCACGGGCGATACTGCTCCCATGCCGCCTGTGTTGAGTCCAGTGTCGTTTTCGCCTATCTTTTTATAGTCTTTTGCTTCGGGCAGAAGCTTCCACGAAACGCCATCGGTAATGATAAATACAGAGAGTTCGATGCCTTTCAGAAACTGTTCGATGACGATGGTGTTGCCGGCAGAGCCGAATTTTCCGCTGAAGATGGCGTCTATTTCTTCGATAGCTTCCGACAGGCTGTTGATTATCATAACGCCTTTTCCGGCTGCCAGTCCATCGGCCTTAATAACATATGGCGGCGCAAGTGTGCTGAGAAATGCGGCAGCTTCCAGCGAAGTGTCTTTATCGAAACTTTTATATTTTGCCGTGGGGATACCGTTGCGTACAAGAAAGCCCTTGGCAAAATCTTTGCTTCCTTCGAGCCGAGCAGCCTGTTTCGAGGGGCCTATTACCGGAATGTTTTTCAGTTCGGGGTCGGCAAGAAAAAAATCATGAATGCCGTCAACCAGCGGCCCTTCGGGGCCAACGAGTATCATTGATATGTTGTTTTCAACGACAGTTTTTCTGACCTGTGCAAAATTGCAGCTGTCGATGTTTGTAGCCAGCAGTGCAGTGCCGGCATTACCCGGGGCAACAAACAGCCTGTCAATTCTTTTGCTTTGCGACAGTTTCCACAGCAGGGCGTGTTCCCTGCCTCCCGAGCCAAGTATAAGCAAGTTCATTTTATGTATTTTTTAAAGTATATTAAATTTGGAAGCACGGTTTGTTTTTTGGCGCCTAAAGGTAAGTAAAATAATGATTCAGCATCTTCGGAAAATTGAATTTAAATACCCTGCCCGCAAAGACGGTGCTTCGTTTTTCACACCATTGGCTTTATTGGTGGGTCGGGCACGGGCCACCGGTGGCATCATCGCCTTTGCCAAGCGTGTTTAGCAGGGCTTCGTAGCGTGCCACGAGTACATTCATTTCGGCTGTCAGCGCGGCGCACTGCTGCTTCGCTCACAACGGTGTGCCGCGAAAAGATATCGTGTGTACTGGCCATATACTGTACGTATTCGGCGCTGCGGAGACTATTGAGCATAAGTTTTTCTATCATATTGTTCATTTTTTTAGTATTAATAATTAAAATGCCGGCTCACATTTTGTGATGTTTCGTTTCACGCCTGCAGTGCCTGCTCACATTTTGTAAGCTGACTTTGCAGACATAAAGGGCGGCAAAATAGTTTTTTTATAATTTAATATGCAAGTGGGGAATGAAAAAATATTAAAACCGCAATAAGAATTTTAATGTTTTTTACATTTTCATGTTTCATTGTTTTATAGTTGTTGTGTTTGGTTTAAATCAAACTGTATGGGCAAAAGTCAGCAAAAGTTATGGTTCTACCGTAATTTCGTATAAAATATTTTTCTGAAAACAAAACTCAAGGAGTATGGAACATACTGTACACCTGTCAAGAGACAGACCCGGGCGTAGCTCCCAGATGAAAAGCGGGAGCTGGTAAAAATGTCTTTTCGTTATTTTAAAACTTACAATTTTAATGTTTATGAAAAAAGCAATTATATTTATCGTACTTGTAGCTGCACGTGCAGCCGGTAATGCCCAGTTCTTTGTTGAGGGCAGTGTGGGTATGGGACGTCTTAAAGACAGGTCAGATATCAGGCCTTACAGTACTTTTACAGTTAGCGTTTCACCCAAGGC
>JAITVX010000169.1 GCA_031285575.1 Bacteroidales bacterium | reverse complement strand
AAACCGGTGGTCTTTTCTTTGTAATTGTTGTTGCTCGGGTTGGGCTTTGTGGTGATGCTCTGGAAACCGAGGCATACTATGTTCGACGATGCTTCGAGGCTGAGCCTGTCGGTAAGGCTGTACTGCAATACCGGTCTTACGTCTAATGCAAGAGCAAATGATTTTGGGCCGTCGTTCGATGTTGACCCTGTGATTGTTGAGGTTGATGCGCCGGCTATGCCGATGCTGCTCTGGAGCAGAAGCGACAGCTTTTCGCCGCCAACAAGGGTGTTGCGCACAAAGGGACTGAAGCCCCACACAAAAAGCTTGTCTTTGGTGGGCGTGTCTGCGCGGTTACTGGTTACACCGAACCCGAGGCTTGCCTGTGCTCCGAGAACAAGGTTGTCGGACAGGTTGAAACCCGCCATGGGGCTGATGTCGAATCCGAAATCAGACGGATCCAGATTGGTTGTGCCGTTGTTTATTTTCTTGTCGGCCGTGAAGCCAAGGCCAAGAGATCCGCCTACAAACATCTGCGCATTGGCGCACATTGCCGTGATTCCGGCAAACATAACTGCAAAAAATACTTTTCTCATTTAGATACTGATTAAGTTAGATTAATTTATTTAATATATATGTTTTACACGTTTATACCGGTTGCAGGTGGTCTGTATTCTGCGAGCAGGTTTTCTATCTCTGTTTTCAGAAGCGGAAGGTGGTTGATTATTATACCCCAGATAATATTCGCATCAAGAGTATCATATCCGTGGATAATATAATTGCGTGTATCTACTATTTTGCGGGCGTTGGTAATCGAAATGGCAGGGTCGGCTTTCAGTATGCGGCTCATTGCTTCACCTATGATTTCGATGCTGCGCTCTACTGCAAGACGGGTACGCACATCGCCAACAAAATCGGCATAACGTTTCTGCTTTTCACCGAAAAAGCTCTCGGTATCTTCTATTGCTGCCAGAATATCGTAAAGCCACTTTTCAATTCGCTCTTCCATAAATCAACTGTTTGGTGCGTTCTATTGAGCGGCGCAATACCGGATTGCGTATGGGCTGTTCGGACAACAAATCTACCGGACGGCTGAAAAGTTCTTCGAGCGAATATTTTAAGTCGAAGAAATTGACGAAAGCGTCTTCTACCGCCTGGTTGTCGAATGCCACAATCAGGTCGATGTCGCTGTCTTTGCCGAAACGGTCGGTAAGTACCGAGCCGAAGGCGTAGAGCGCCTTAACGTGGTGTTTGCGGCACAGGGGCGGCAAGCTGTTCCTGTAGCTGTCGAGATACATATCCTTCCTTTTTTAATACTGCCCGCAAAGATATTTATTCGTTTGAGAATTTTAACTACAAATAATCTTTTATAAGTTCCCTGATTTCCCCGTCGGTAATATTATCCACTTCGCCTTTGGAATAGATGGAGAAGAGCAGTACTGTGGCCTGCATAACTTTCAAAAAATACAAAACCCTTGCTCCGCCCGACTTACCCTTGTTTTTAGAAGCTACCTGCAGACGGATTTTATAAATATTGTTTCCAAGCGAAATACCTGATGCCGGGTTTTCTTCCAGTATGGTAAAAAGTTCTTCCAGCTCCATTTTCAACGATGGGTATTTTTTGGACAGTCGTTTGGCTTCCTTTTTAAAGTTGGGAGTAAGTTCTACACTATAACTCATTGAGAAAATCTTTGGCGGGGGTGGCGCTTAACTCGCCTTTTTCAATCAGGCTGACTTCTTCCAGTCCTGCCCTGATATTATTCAGTACATCTGCTTTACGCTTTTCGTCTGTCTCAATCCTTTTTACGTAACTCAGGCTTTTAGCCAGTTCAATAAAGCGGCTGTATTCCTCGTTGGTGGTATATATTGTTGCGTATCTCATAACTGATAAATATTAATTTCCCTGCAAAGATATTAATTTTAGTGGTTAACGGTTAGTGATTAACGGTTAATTTATCATTAACCACGAATCACTGATTTTAGGTGTGAACGCTTAGTGCCGTTGAGTGGTCGGGTGCGTCATGTTTCGGTATTTCGTCCTGCAATTTTGCAGGGTTGCGGCGACAATCGTGTATGGTGGCCACTACCACGCACTCTGCTTTTTCGTCAATAAAGTAAACGACTTTAAATATCCTGCTTACGGTAAGCGACCGGTAAGTAAACGTACGTCCCTGCAAACTTTCCTCTACAGGGGCCATGAAAGGCATATCTGCCAGCGCAGAAGCCGATTTGTGGATTTTCGCAACTATTTTTGCTGCCGTGTTGTGTCCGGTGTTATTGAGGTAATAGTTGAAAATATTTTCCATCCTTTCCATTGCAACGTCAGACCAGCGTACTACCATGCGGCTATCTTTTTGCCGGCTTCTTCTGAAGTTACCGTACGCCCTGCTGCGTAATCTTCTTCGGCTCTGTGGATATCGTTCATGTATTCATCATGGGTGCAGGGCAGCCCGGGGATGCGTTCAGAATCATCTTTCCGTATCCTTACTCTTGCCACCCCTTTAAGCTGGCGCATTGCAGCAGCAACATGACCGATGTCGGCACTGCTTTCTACATCTACAATCATTGTTGTCATATCCCTTCCTTTTTCTAATACTGCCCTGCAAAGATATTAATTTTAGTGGTTAACGGTTAGTGATTAACGGTTAATTTATCACTAATCACTGACAGTTAACCGCTGATTTAAGCGTGTAAACCGGTGTGTCAAAGAACGTTTTCAGGTATCTGCGCGACTTGTCGCGCTTTCCATCTAATTACAGTTGGGTGCGCTTGTGAGGCGCCAGTTCGCAGGCGGTGAACAGTGCGGGGAGCATTGCGGCTATTGCGCATAGAAGCGCTAATGGCATGATGCGTTTCATGGGGGTGTGTTTATTTCTTTACCCTGAAGAGATGCCTGCTATTTTGGCTACGGCTCCGGCCACGGCTATATCGATGGTGGTGCCGGCTGCAGCGGGGCCATCGGAGGTGCCGCTGTATTGCCATGTTCCGGCTATTGTGGCGAGGGTTGGGGCGGTGGTTCCGTTGTTGCTGCCGTTGTTATTTCCGTTGTCGTACTTGCCCGATACGAGTTCGTTGCCTGCCGCCGCTCTGGTTGCCTGCAGTTTTTTTAGGTTATGTTGATGTTGAAATTTTTCAGGAAGTGTGATACACCTTCACAGCATGCTGTGAGGGTGTATCACAGCATGTGGTGATGGTGCTTCACAGCATGCTGTGATGGTGTATCACACTATGCTGTGAAGGTGTCGGGCACCATGCTGTCAGCCTCCGGCAGGTATAATAACGGTAAACTCTTTGGCAAACCGGCCTGTCTTCAGTGTTTTACCTTCGCGGCCCGACGTGCCGAGTGTGGTGCGAACCTCAATGTGGTAGTTTCCGGCCACCAGCCAGGGCAGCACGGCAATGAGGCGTGCCGGCTTGTTCTCTACAACAACCTCGCACCTGGCTGTGGTTCCGTTGTTGCTTACGACGAAGATGCCGTTGTCGGGGTTGTCGAGGGCAAGCTTCAGGCGGCCGCCCTTCAGCTGCACCACGCCGCCGCGCGTAAGCTGGTCGTTAACGCTGCCGCTTACAACGTCGAGCACCTAAACAATAAACGGCTGGGGGTCGGCGGCCTGCTCTTTCTGCATCTTTATTCTGTCGGCAGCGTCGCGCATGCGCACGCCGGGCTGAAGGTTGGTGCGCACGCTGTGGCGCTCGGGGTCGTAGCTGTCGGCAGCTCCGGCAAACACTCCGGCAATGCCCGGATAGGCGTTGAACAGGGGGGTGTTTACGGCTCCGCCGTCGGCGGTAATAATGCATACTTCTTCGACAAACTCCTCTATCACGGCGTTTATCTGCGACAATCCCATGCCGGGGTGCCGCGCCAGTATGCGCTGTGCAACTTCTTCGAGGCCATACGAGCGAACGTTCAGCGGCTGTGCCATGAAGTCGTCGGGTGCGGCCGTCAGCAGGTTTTCAACCAGTGTGTACTGTAACATAATAGTAACGGTTTTAAGTTAAACATGGCCGTAAAGCTAAGCATGTTTTCGATTGCTGCAAGTGCCCGCACCACATATTTCCCATGTTTTTGACCAACGGCGGAAAACAGACGACCAACGGTATGTTTTCGGGGTATGAACGGCCGGCGGCACGGCACACTGTGTCTGAAACAACCTTCAGCTGATTTCGTTCCACGACTGCTTTCTGCCGAACAGCCGTTTCTGTTCCATTATGCAGTAATTCTTCTACATTCGCTTCTAATGTGCGCATGGATTCATCACTTGTATAATATGCTTTCTTTTCTTTTATGTAAGCCTATAATTCACTGTATGTTATAGTATTAAACTTTATCAAGCATATTGACCGTAACGGCGTAGAATCCGGTGTGGGAGAGATTCTTCGCCTGATTGAAAAAGTTCTTGAAAAAGTTTTCGATGGGATCGGGGTGCTTGTCGATGATTAAGAAATCAGTCTGCTTCGCCTTTAGGGGGTCGATGGCATCAATCTTTCCTTTCTTGTCGATGCCTTTGACAACTTTGAGCTTGTTGCCTTCTCCCTCGTCCCGCATCAGGAG
>JAITVX010000141.1 GCA_031285575.1 Bacteroidales bacterium | reverse complement strand
TCAAAGCCGCTTCTTTGTACCATCCCTCGAATGTGCTGCCTTCCTTTACGGGCGCGTTCGGCTCGGCGAGCGTGCCGCCCTTTACTGTCCGCGTTTCGTGGTTATCACCTTCAGGCCATGCGCCGCCGCCCAAGCTCCACTGCACCTGCCAGTACTCGGTATCGGCGGTTATTTCCTGCCATTTGGCCGTAAGGGTGATATTGCCGGTTACCGGCTTGCTGAAAACATACTGTTCGCCATTCAGCGTCCAGTAAAGAAATTCATAGCCGTCCCTTACGGGATTGGCTGGCGCCTTTGCCGGCGTACCGGTTTCTATGGTTTGCGCATCAACGGCGCTGCCGCCTGTGGAGTCGAATGTTACGGTGCATGTGGGTTTTTCGTCGGGGTCGTTCTTTTTGCACCCCGTAAATGCAACCGCCGCTATCATAAGGACAGCTACAAGTCTTGTGATGAAATGATCATTCATACGTTTTTTGAATTAAGGTTATTGTTTTATGTTGTATGGATTGGTTTTCTTTTGAAACACAATATGCCACGTTCTACGTGGGCGGCGTAAAAACACAAAAATGACTTGCCCAACCTGAAGCGGCTGAACAAGTCCTTTATATTTTCCGATATGCAGTGTGCCCGATTTACGTAACTGCCTGACAATATATATATATATATATATATAGGAAATCAGCGAGTTAGCCGGTGTATGAACCATGGTTTTAGCAGGAGGATTACCGGGATTATTTAAAATCCTGTCAATCCTTAAATTCGGAAAATCACGGTTCAGACAGTTATTTTGGGCTACCATGTGCATATTTGCTGTTTACAATCAAAGACACAAAGATAGGCAATAGTTTCCAGGTACAAAGAAGAAATTTAAGGAATTGCGCAGTCATGGCAAACTTCCATTTCCATTCATTCGGCAAGTACCATACCCTGCTGGGAATATTCAACCCGACAGGGCGAAGAAGCAATCCATTAGCACAAAACTTGACCGTGCAAGGTATAGTTTTAAATTTTGAACTTCACAAAACAAAAGTTCCGTATAGCTTAACGGCTGCAGGTGTGTCGGAGATTACGCCGGCGAAATAACAGGGCAAACGCATGAAATTTTAACAGGCTTTGTTTTCCCAGAACGGCGACGTCGGTCTTCCGAACGGCGAATTCGGTCTTCAAAGAGGCGATGCCGGTCTTCCGAAGGGCGAATTCGGTCTTCAAAGAGGCGATGTCGGTCTTCCGAAGGGCATGCATGGTCTTCCGAAGACCAACGCTGCCGCTTTTATGTACTTACATTACGGATAAAAGCTAATTTCATGCGTTTGCCCTGGCGAAATAAATTCAAAACTGTTTTATATCAGAAAATATTATACCTTTGGCGGCATACATTATTAAAGATGCCTACAAAAGATTCCCTGCATCCTTATGGCGAGAAGCAGAAAGCGTTCGACAGGCGCTATCTGGAAATGGCGCTTATATGGGCGCAGAACTCATATTGCAGGCGGCGGCAGGTGGGGGCGCTTATTGTTAAGGAAAAGATGATAATATCCGACGGATATAACGGCACGCCTGCAGGCTTTGAAAATGTGTGCGAGGATGAAAACGGCGCAACAAAGCCATACGTGCTTCATGCCGAAGCCAACGCCATTACTAAGGTGGCAAAGTCGAACAACTCAAGCGAAGGGGCAACGCTTTATGTAACTGCATCGCCATGCGTAGAGTGTGCCAAGCTGATAATACAGTCGGGCATCAGGCGTGTTGTTTATTGCTGCCACTATCACAAAACCGACGGCCTCGACCTGCTGAAGCGTGCCGGTATTGAACTTGTTTTTATAGACACCGTAAACGATATATATGAAATACAATAACTCAACAACAGCAATATTTCTTCCGCTGATAATAGCTGCAGCCGTTGTGGCAGGAATCACGATAGGCCGCATGCTTCCGCCAATGCAGGGAGCCGGGCTATCAGGAGCCAACCCCAAGGGTGACAAGCTGAACTCGATACTCAATATCATTGAAGCAAGCTATGTCGATACCGTCAACAGGTTACAGCTTGCCGAAACCGCCATACCCGCGATGCTGCGTAAACTCGACCCACATTCGGTTTACATTCCGGCAAAAGACCTTGCTCGCGCCAATGAACCGCTGCGCGGTTCGTTTGAGGGCATCGGAATATCGTTCAACATGCTTACCGACACCATACTTGTGATAAGCGCCCTGCCAGGAGGCCCTTCGGAAAAGCTCGGCATGCTTCCTGGCGACAGGATTATCTATGTAAACGATTCGCTTGTGGCCGGAAAAAAGATACCCGACGACCGTGTAATGGGAATGCTCAAAGGCCCCAAGGGAAGCATTGTTAAGGTGAAGGTGCTGCGACACGGGCACAACGAGCTTATACCTTTCGACATCACCCGCGACAAGATACCCATTTACAGCGTTGATGTAAACTACATGATAAACAACAAAACTGGATACATAAAAGTGAACTCGTTCGCAGTTACAACGCACGAGGAATTTGTGAAAAACCTCAACGAACTGATTGGGCAGGGCATGGAAAAGCTTATCATCGACCTGCGCGGAAACTCCGGAGGCATAATGGAAGCGGCTATACGTATTGCCAACGAGTTTCTAAACCGCGGACAACTCATCGTTTATACCATGGGGCGCTCGCAGCCAAGAACGGAAGCCAGGGCCAACGGCAAGGGAGTCTTCCGCAAAGGCGACCTGGTTATACTTATCGACGAATTCAGCGCCTCGGCAAGCGAGATACTTGCCGGTGCAATACAGGACAACGACCGCGGAACCATTATAGGGCGCCGGTCGTTTGGCAAAGGCCTGGTGCAGGAACCCGTTGCATTGCCCGACGGTTCGGGGCTGCGCCTTACCATAGCACGATACTACACGCCAACCGGACGATCGATACAGAAACCATACAGCGAAGGTTACGAAAAATACTACGAAGACTTGGCCGACAGGTTTAGCCACGGCGAACTTGAAGCGCCCGACAGCATAAGTTTTGCCGACTCGCTGAAGTTTACAACCCCGGCAGGACGTACCGTTTATGGTGGAGGCGGAATTATGCCCGACAGGTTTGTGCCGGTCGATACCACAATGGCGTCGCCATACCTCACCCGCGTAAGACAGCTGATATACCGGTTTGCAATGAAATATACCGAAACGCATCGCGAAGAACTTAAACAGCATGTCACCGCAGGCGCAATGGAAGAATATCTCGATAAACAGCCGCTTATTGCGCAGTTTGTAGAGTTTGCCGAGCAGAACAGCGTGAAACGCGATCAGGCAGGATTAAAAACTTCGGAAAAGGTGATACATACACAACTGAAAGCCTACATTGCCCGTAACATACTCGACAATAAAGGTTTCTACCCCATATGGGAAAACATCGACACAACTCTGAAATATGCCGCCGACTACCTTGCGGCGGCGCCTGAAAAGTTGACACAGCAGGGGCTTGCCCGCTAAAATGCCCACAGCTTCGACGCAAACCTCATAAGAATGCTGGCCGAAACCTCTTCGGCCTCAACAAACCCCATGTGCCCCGTGCCGTTAAGAACGGAAACCTCGGCATTTGCCGGAAGCGCAACGTTTTTCACCACCTCAAGGTGGTTTATGTGGCTGTCTTCATCGCCCAGAATCCATAAAAGGGGAACCTGCCCTACCTCCACCAGTGCGGACGACGATGTCCTTGTCATCATTCCCCGGAGGTCGGCAATAACCGTCCTCGCATCTGTTGCCGAAGCTATCGACAGCGACTTTGCAATAGCCTCCGGCATCGTTTGGCGACTGTGCGCAGCATATAGGTTACCGGCAAAAATCGGAATAATATCAGCCTTGCTACCGGCTTCAACCAGTGCTATGTTTTTTTTACGGCTTTCAACCACATCGGCCGTGTCAGCAAACGGATGCGAGTTGAAAAGCG
>JAITVX010000106.1 GCA_031285575.1 Bacteroidales bacterium | reverse complement strand
CCGGAGAAGACAGGAAGAATGGATGATTGTAAACTATACCGTTTAAACGTTATTTAAATGACATTATATGGCACAGCCTGGACGCTGCCGCTCGTGTGTGTTTTCGGACTTTTCGTTTTATTTTTTCGGACTTTTCGTTTTGGCGATTATACTCGATGAATTCTTCAATAACGGCATTAATCTGCGACAGCCCCATGCCCGGATGCCGCGCCAGTATGCGCTGGGCAATTTCGGCAAGGCCGTATGCACGGACGTTGAGCGGCAGCGCCATGAAGTCGTCGGGAGCGGCCGTAAGCAGGTTTTCAACCAGTGTGTAATGTAACATAAGTGTAATAATTAAGATGAATAAAAAAACGCCGCTTTCCCTCAAAATGGAACAGCGGCGGTATGTGAATTTATATAATACGCGCGGAACTTGTGTGTGCTCAAACGTCGTGCCAAAGTCGGTGTCTCGGGGCATGTGGAAGCAATTATTTTGTAATAAGATGTCAACATTTGCGCTGTAGCTTTCTATCGAACAGTGGCCGTAAAGCTACACGGTTTTTCGTTTACTGCAAGCCCGGCATCGTGTTTTTCTCCTGTTTTTGACGAATGGCAGAATTTTGTTGACGAACGGCGTGAGAGGAGCAATGCCACAAGTTGAACGAGCAGCAGCTGCTGACGGAAAGGGAGTGGATGCTGGCTTTTGCCCTCCGGAAAGACGGGTAGTACCTGCGACAGGATATTATCTGGCACAAACCCAATCCAATGCCCGAAAGCATGAGGGACAGATGTACAAAAGCGCACGAATACATCTTCCTACTCACAAAATTGGCACGTTACTACTTCGACACTTCGACCGCAGTGCCATGCTGGAGACGGCAAAATACGACGGAAGGAAAGACACCACAGCCAAAGGCAGCCCCAAATATGCAGGATGCCCGCCCGGCGGCGTGGTACTTGACCCTTTCTTCGGAGCGGGTACAACAGGACTGGTGGCACGGAACACGGAGCGCAATTACATCGGCATAGAACTCAATCCCGACTATGTAAAAATAGCAGGGGAACGTCTGTCGGGTGTGTGATTTTTTCGGACGTTTCGTTTTGGCAATTATAGAACAAACGCACAAACTATGTATTTTGCAGGATAGAAACATGGTATTGTTAAATATGAGGTAGTTTTTAGGCATTTTTGAAATATAAATTTTTGATATTAAGTGTGTAATTTATAAAGAACTATACATAAATGCCCAAAATAAAACACAGAATAACAGAAATATTGTATTTAATAATAAAATTTATTTACTTTGCCGACTTTAAATAAAAGAAAATTATAAGGTTTAACATTGTGTGAAATGAAAAGTGAAATTCATCCTAAAAATTACAGATTCGTGGTGTTTCAGGATATGTCGAATGGATATACGTTTTTAACCAAATCGACTGCACCTTCAAAAGATACGATAAAATGGGAAGACGGTAATGAATATCCTGTTATTAAGCTTGAGATATCAAACACCTCGCATCCATTTTATACCGGTAAAATGAAGCTTGTTGATACTGCCGGACGGGTTGACAAGTTTATGAACAGGTACAAAAATCATATCGGGAAGAAAAAATAGCGCTTTATCTTAAAAGGATACAGGGGGCCTAAAGCCCCTTATTTTTTCAGAAAGGCGACGTTGAGCAAGTTTTCTCGTGATTATTGTTGTTGGTATTCGATGTAAAATTGTTTGGAACAAAGAGTCTCTTAATGGAAATAAAATTCGGAAACCCCACCGGTGAATTGTTTTCGCCCGATATTTTTGACAGCGAGGGGGATATTATTCCTATCATTGCCGATGGCGACGATGGTGAACTTGAAAATATTGAAACACCGGAAGTATTGCCTGTTCTTTCGCTCAGAAATACAGTCCTTTTTCCCGGAGTAGTGATTCCTATTTCAATAGGACGCCCAAAATCAATACAGTTGATTAAAGACGTTTACCGTGCCGACAAGGTAATAGGAACTGTGGCGCAGAAAGACCCCGACATGGAAAATCCCGGTTTTTCCGATCTCCATGCAACAGGAACAGTAGGGCAAATAGTTAAGATTCTGGAAATGCCTGACGGTTCTACAACGGCAATAATTCAGGGGCGTAAAAGGATGATTATGCAGGAGCTGGTTTCAAGCGAGCCGTATTTTATTGCAAAAGTAAGTGTACTGCCCGAACAGAAACCCGAAACAGTAAGCAGCGATTTCGATGCAATAGTAGGCTCACTTAAAGATTTGTCGCTTAAAATAATAAAATTAAACCCCAATATAAGCCCCGAAGCGTCGTTTGCAATAAAGAACATCGAAAACAACACCTACCTCATAAACTTCATCTGTTCAAACACAGATATAAAAGTGCAGGACAAACAAAAACTGCTTGAGATTGATTCATTAAGAGACAGAGGTTTTGCCCTCCTGGAACATCTTGTTCAGGAAATACAGGTGCTTGAACTTAAAAACGAACTGCAGTCGAAAGTAAGAAGCGACCTTGATCAGCAGCAGCGCGAATTTCTTCTGCATCAGCAAATAAAAACCATTCAGAACGAACTCGGAGGCAACCCTGTCGAAAAAGAAGTAGAAGAATACAGGAAAGCAGCCGAAACAAAGCAGTGGAACGAGAACGTCAAAAAGGTTTTTGAAAAAGAAGTGGAAAAACTGCAGAGGTTGCATCCCGCTGCCGCCGAGTATTCGGTTCAGATGAATTACATACAGACTCTGCTCGACCTTCCATGGAACGTATATTCGACCGACAACCTCGACCTCAATAATGCCAAAAAGGTTCTTGATGAAGACCACGCCGGGCTCGACGAAGTGAAGGAAAGAATACTTGAACACCTGGCCGTTCTTAAACTTAAAGGCGACCTCAAATCGCCCATACTTTGCCTCTACGGCCCTCCCGGAGTTGGAAAAACATCGCTCGGCAAATCGGTGGCAAAAGCCCTCGACAGAAAATACGTCAGAATGTCGCTCGGCGGACTGCACGACGAGGCGGAAATACGCGGGCACAGGAAAACTTACATAGGAGCAATGCCAGGGCGCATTATCCAAAATATAAGGCGGGCAGGCTCCTCGAATCCGGTTTTTATCCTTGATGAAATCGACAAGGTAGGGCAGGACTTCCGCGGCGATCCATCTTCAGCCCTACTCGAAGCCCTCGACCCGGAGCAGAACAACGCTTTCTACGATAATTTTCTGGAGATGGAATACGATTTGTCCAAAACACTATTTATTGCAACGGCCAACAACATCGCCGCCATCAGCCCAGCACTACGCGACAGGATGGAGATGATAGAAATAACAGGCTACCTCGTTGAAGAAAAGATTGAAATAGCCAAACGTCACCTTCTGCCAAAACAGCTTGAAAACCATGGAATAACTTCCGACAGGCTAACAGTTGACAAAGACGTGCTCGAAGCTATTATCGACCGCTACACACGCGAATCTGGCGTTAGGGAACTCGATAAAAAACTCGCCAAGGTAGCCAGGGTAACAGCCCGCAACATTGCTTCCGAAACCGGATATGACCCCAACATAGCCAAAGAACAACTCACAGCCATACTCGGTCCGCCCAAATTTACCCGCGACCTGTATGCCGGCAACGAACAGGCCGGTGTTGTAACAGGCCTTGCATGGACAGCAGCCGGAGGCGACATTCTGTTCATCGAAACAAGTCTCAGCAAAGGAGCTGGGAAACTCACCATGACAGGAAACCTTGGTGAAGTAATGAAAGAATCGGCAGTAATTGCCCACGAGTATCTCAAGGCAAACGCCTGCCACCTCGACCTGCCCGACAGTTTTTCCGACAAATGGAACATACATATCCATGTGCCAGAAGGAGCCATACCGAAAGACGGCCCTTCGGCCGGAATAACAATGGCAATATCCATAGCCTCGGCCTTTACGCAACGGAAAGTGAAGAAATACTTGGCAATGACCGGCGAAATAACCCTGCGCGGAAAAATACTGCCCGTAGGCGGGATAAAAGAAAAAATACTTGCTGCCAAACGCGCTACAATCAAAGAAATAATACTGCCCGAAGAAAACCGTAAAGACGTTGAAAGCATCAGTCCCGTGTATATAAAAGGCCTCAAATTCTATTATGTCGATTCCATAATGGAAGCCCTCGACATAGCGCTGCTTAAACAGAAAGTAAAAAACCTCAGAAACATAACTTTCGAATGAAAAAAATAGCCGTATTTCCCGGTTCATTCGACCCTTTTACAATTGGCCATGAGGCAATAGTGCGGCGCGCTTTCGGCCTGTTCGACGAAATAATAATTGCCATTGGAGCCAACGCCCTCAAACAAAGCTATTACTCGCTCGAAACCCGCGAAACAATGATAAGGCTCGTATTTGAAGACGAACCCCGCATTAAAGTATCGCACTACAAAGGCCTCACCGTTGACTATTGCAAAAAACTTGGCGCCAGTTACCTCATAAGAGGCCTCCGCACAGCCGCCGACTTTGAGTTTGAAAGAGCAATAGCCCAAACAAACCGTGTTATACGTCCTGGCGTCGAATCCGTCTTTCTGCTTACAGCGCCAGAGCACAGCCACATAAACTCTACCATAGTGAGGGACATAATAAAAAGCGGCGGCGACGCATCTGTCTTTGTTCCCCGTGTACTTGACCTCGGAAAATTCAAAGGCGGAAACTGAAAATCAGAAACACATAACGCAGTAATTGTAAAGCCGGAACCAGAATAGAGGCACATACACGTTGTTTCTTGTGAATGTTGCAAGATGAAGCATTCCAAAAAAACGTATCACAGAATTGCTTTTACCGTAATTCTCATATTCATCGGTACTATGCCATTTTTGAGCAGATGGAGTTTCTTTCAACTTGAGTTTTGGATAACATCTTATATAAAGTCTAATAAATATTTTTGATTTGTTGCGTTGCGACTTCACTTGCTCTCTTCTCGAAATCCCCTACTCTGCTTTTCATGGATTTTAGATGTGTGTTTTGATAAAGCAAATCACAATAAGAATTATTCCGTTGTGAAAACATTTAAGGCGAGGAGATTCGTGCATTTCTCGACCATTAAGGAAGCTGTATGCAATGACGGTTCGCAGACATTGGCAATGGTTTTTAAGAAGTAAAAATATCGAATATTTTATTATAATTCTTTTGGCAGAACGAAATCGACAGTTTATTTTTGTGCCATAAATCAAATAGAAGAAATCTAATAGATGACGACCCTGCGGATAAGTTAAATTTAAATTCCCGTATATGGGGGTAGCCGGCTAATTGAGGGCGCCTTCGTTCATATGGATATAACAGGAGGCGACTATGACATCGTTCACTACATTTTATTTAAGCGGAATTATCGGCAAAGAAGTTTTTGGCGCCGATGGGGACGCTGTCGGCATAATACGTGACATTCTTATCAATGCCTCTCTTTCGGGTGATGACAATGATCACGGACGACAGTTACTGACAGGCGTAAAGCTGAAGATTAAAAAGGATATAAAGACTTATTCCTTTCATACATTCAGAGTTACAAAAGCAAGAGAGACTCTTAATGTTACGAGTTCTGCACTTGTTGTATTGAAAAAGGAAGAGGTTGAAAACGGTATGTTTCTAGTCGAAAATATTCTCGACAAGCAGATAGTTGACCTTAATGGACGGAAACTTGTAAGGGTTAACGATGTGAGGCTGGTTACGATTGAAACAGGTACATTTGCAATTGCCGTTGACATAGGTATAGAAGGCTTGCTGCGCCGAATAGGCCTTTCGGCACCGATAAAGAGAATACTGTCGCTGTTCAATGTAAACATACCTGCAGAGTTTATCATATGGGACGACGTTCAGGCAATTGATTACTCAAACTTAAATATCAGGCTGTCGAAAAGCTACGCAAAACTGCAGACACTCCATCCATCGGATATTGCCGATATTCTTGAAGACCTTGGAAAAAAGTCGAGCATGTCGGTCTTTTCTGCTCTTGATGAAGAAAAGGCCGCCGATGTGCTTGAGGAACTTGAGCCTCATACACAGGTGCATATAATTGAAAGTCTCCCGGTTGAGAAAGCAGCTGATGTGCTCGAAAAAATGCCCGCCGACGAAGTTGCCGATATTCTCGACGAACTTGAAGACGAAAAAGCCGAGTCGCTTTTGAAAGAGATGGACACGGAATCGTCGCAGGAGGTAATAGAGTTGCTCGAATATCCCGACAACCTTGTTGGAAGCCTTATGTCAACCGATTACCTGTCGTTCAGTCTGGGCATTACTGTAGAGGAAGTAATAAGGGAGTTAAGATTCAGGAAGCCGGAACCGCCGGAGTTGTACAACATGTTTGTAACGGATAAAAACGACGAGCTTATAGGCACGTTTAACCTACGCGACTTGGTGGTGGCCGACCCCAAATCGTTTATAAGCGATATAATGAAGGAAGAACCGGTTTTCCTGTACGATGACCAAAAGTTGCAGGATATTGCCGAAGTAGTATCGAAATACAACCTGCTTGCAGTGCCGGTGGTTGACCGTAATGAACAGCTTCAGGGCATGGTGGTGGTTGACGACGTTGTTGAAGACCTGATTACCGAGAGAAAGACAAGGAAAAGAAACAGGCTATATTAACCTTCTGCGGAAAAAATATACAAACCTCCCTTATTTTTTGCTGCACGGCTTGGATATAAAAAAACATTGTATGTTTGCACATGTTTTAAAAAGCATAAACACCATGATGCATAACGCATATAGCACTGCCGTAGAGCCGCAATGCATTGCGGCTTTGCAAAATATGTTTAGTGTTACCCCCCCCATGGGTCTAATGACCATTTTAAGAGGTACAACCGTCGCAAAATCGAAAATTTTATACATCTGCCATGTAAAAAAACAAATATTGAGCCATCGAATAAATTAAAATTATACTTTTGTTGCCTGTTTTGAAAAGACTGCATTATGAAAATCATGAAATTTGGAGGGACAT
>JAITVX010000059.1 GCA_031285575.1 Bacteroidales bacterium | reverse complement strand
GGGCAAAATTCCACTTCCTATCGACGAACAGGTCTTACCGGATGCAGAAGGTATTACTTCCGCATACACGCCTACGGTAATGGCGGCGACTCGGAATATACGGCTGCAGTGAACGCCACCACCTTGCTGGATACTCCCACCGGATTAACGGGCGAAGCCGTATCGCTTTCGCAGATAAATCTTAGCTGGAACGCAGTATCGGGCGCTTCGGGTTATATTCTGCAACGTTCGCAATTGGTGAGTGTCAATCCGGTTGTTGTATCCGAATGGGAAAATGTAAATGATTATTCTTCCTCAACAACGCATACTGATACAGGACTGAATAATCCGCTACGGATGTATTATTACCGGATACAGGCGTATGGTTATGCTTATGATGGTGCAAGCACCATCTATTCGGGATACATAGACGACAACGGTGATATACATGTCCTCCTGCCGGAAAAATAACCGTCAGCCGGCACATTAGCCCAACAGCCCTCACCCCCGCACGGCAGTACGTTGCCGTGCGGGGGGGAGGGCTGTTGCATTAATTAAACATTCTGCATAACATTTTGTGCGGGTGAGTAGATACGTGGCGCGCCGCGTCTCTGCAACAGGGGTCGGAGGTAAAACAATACGATGGAAATGCAATTCGTCATCGAGCCGCAGGTTGAAGCAATCCAGCTTGTTTTTCTGGATTGCCGCGTCGCCTGCGGCTCCTCGCAATGACGTGGGCTGGCGAATTTCATTCGCTGGCCAAACCTGTGCACTTTAGTGCATTGGTAATTTATTTGTGTTACACACACACTCCCGTGGGGTTACTGCCTTGCCACTGAAAATATATAACTCAGGAACTGGTAAATAATTTTTGCCGCTATAAAGTCGGGAGCCTTGTTGGTGCCTGACGGGCAGAGTTCAACAACGTCGAAGCCTGCAACATTCCTGTTTGCGGCAACGTTGCGCAGAAACATCATAAGCTCGTAATAGTTGGGGCCACCGGGTTCGGGCGTACCGGTTGACGGCATCAGCGACGGGTCGAAAACATCGAGGTCGATGGTTACATATACGTTTTCCGCCAGTTTATCAATAGCTTTGCGGTAAAGACTTTTGTCGCTGTAAAGCCGGTGGGCGTAGAACATACGGTCGCTGTCAACAGAGGGAAGTTCTTCGGCCGACATGCTGCGTATTCCGACCTGTACAACCGGGGCTTGTTCTCTGGCGCGGGCCATGGCGCAGGCATGATTGTATCGCGAGCCTTCATATTCCTGCCTTAAATCGCTGTGTGCGTCGAGCTGAAGTATTGTAATGTTGCCGTTATATGCTTCGGCAACGGCGCGGAACGCTCCTATGGGAACGGTGTGGTTGCCTCCTATTATTACAGGGAATTTTTTGTCGGCAAGCAGCTCTTTTACTTTTCCATATACGGCTTCAACGAGTTTTTCAGGCGATTCTTTTTCCAGAACCGGTTCAAGGGTGTGTATTCCTTTCAGGTGTACTTCAGATGAGGTTTCAATATCGTAAAACTCAAGGTTGGCCGAGGCTTCAAGTGCTGCGGCAGGGCCTTTGTCGGCTCCGCGCATCCATGTGCTTGTTTCGTCATAGGGCACCGGCAGAATGGCTATTGCAGATTCTTCGTAACTGTAAACTACTTCGTTTCCGCCAAAGTTCATGGTTATTCTGTCTTTTTTTTCTGCGCAGGCTTTCTTTTCTTCTTTTCTGCAGGTTTTTCTTCCTGCTTTTCCGGCATGCCGGCTTCTGCAGAGGTTGCCTCTGCCTTTTCTTCCGGCGTTTCCTTCACAAGCATGTCGAGTTTGTGGAGGATATTATACCAGAGGGCTACTTTTCTTATGTCGCTTACATAAACCCTGTCTTTGTTGTATTGAGGCAGTACGCCTTCAAACCATTTTTTCATTTGTGCGCCATCTGCTTTGCTGTCAATTGCGGGTTTGCCTTCGGCGCTGTCGAAAACAAGGTCGAAAACCTGCGACAGCGGCATGTCTTTGGTTTCGGTATAAACTGCAATATCGTCAAGCGAAGTCATTTTGTTCGAGTCGAACACGCTGTGTCTTTTCAGAGTTTCAAGATGCTCAACAATAACTGCGTTTTTTCCATGGGCAACGAACCTGAAAAGTCCCGATTCGCCCGAAAGTGCTATGATATCCTTTAAAACCATTTTTTTACAAGTTTTATTTCTGTTATTCTATTCGTTTTTCTGCATTGCCGGCACGTTTGTCAGGCAATATCTCTCTCTTTCTTTATTTTATTATAGGCTTCGTTTACCTTTTTAAATTTATCGTCGGCCGCCTGCCTGAAATCGTCTCCAAGATGGCCAACCTTATCGGGATGATATTTCATTGCCATTTTGCGGTATGCCTTTTTTATGTCGTCGTCGGTTGCCGTGCGGTCAATTTCAAGTATTTTATACGACGAATCTGTTTCGGGAATAAACATGTTTCTTATCGACACAAAGTCGCTTCCCGATATTTCAAGCGCTCCCGATATTTTTTCTATAAGGTCTATTTCGGCTTTGTTGATAGCTCCGTCGGCCAGCGATATGTTGAGCAGAAGGTGCAGAAGCTGCAGACGCGACGAATAATCCATGTTGGCGCTTATCTGCCGGCAGATGTCGCGCACAAGAATATCTTTTTTAAGGATGTCTTTCAGCAGAGCGAGCGCTTCCCTGGCCGACTCCTGGCCAAACTGCCTTACGAAAAACTGTTTTACGTAATCGAGTTCCAGCTTCACAACCTTGCCGTCAACTTTCATAACCGCCGCCACAAGCACAATAAGGCTTACTCTGAAGTCGCCCTGTGCGGTATGGCTGCCTGGCATCCCCGGCGAAGCATTGGCATCGGTAGCCAAATCGATTACAGAGCCAACAATAAAACCAAGAAGAGCGCCTATGGGCCCTCCCATCACAAACCCCAAACTTCCGCCAAGCCACTTGCCTACCATAGTCTATTCAATTATGCCAATCAACCGTTGAATATTCAATAACAATAAGGCCGCAAATGTATAAAACAGTTATGAATTATGGGTTATGAGCCATGAATTATTTTGGAAAGACAATAGGCTTCTTCGGAAAATATGTAGTATGTTATTTCAAACGCAGTATCCGGCATCGTCATCCTATATTTGCATAAATTTGTAATTTGGAAAAGAGAGGAGCGGGATAAATGCCGATGTTCGTCATTTATCGTACAGATAGTTCGCAAAGTATGCCCCCCACTTCCGCTCTTG
>JAITVX010000037.1 GCA_031285575.1 Bacteroidales bacterium | reverse complement strand
TGCAGCAAACAAAGAATATAAAAAATATGATGACTGTTAATTTTATTGTTCGCATAATTCATTCTGTGTGAGAAATGCATAAACAAGTGTAATTACGTAACATATAAAACAGCACTGATATTGCCGCCCTAAAATATCTGGTATTTTCATACAGAGGTAATGCCTCTTCTTGAAAAAACAATACCTTAAGTTATTCCTTATACTCGTCCCAGCTTTTTATTGCAAGGTCGTCGGCATTAAGCTTGCAGCAGGCCATTATGAAAGCGCTTGCCAGCCTGGCGTTGGTTATAAGCGGAACATTGAAATCGACCGCGCTGCGCCGTATCCGGTAATCGTTATGGAGTTCGGAGGCGCTGAGGTCTTTAGGTATGTTTATAACCAAATCTACCTGTTTCGATTTTATAAGTTCAATGGTATTGGGCGATTTGTCTTCGTCGGGCCAGTAGGCAACATGTGCTTCTATGCCGGCGTTATGTAAAAACTGCTGTGTTCCCCTTGTGGCATACAGTTTGTGTCCTTTTTCAACGAGTGCCTTGGCGCTGTTCAGCAGTTCTACTTTCGACCGTGCCGGGCCTGTTGACAAAAGTATGCCTTTTGCGGGTGCTTTGTATCCTACGGAAAACATCGACTTGAGTATTGCTTCGTAGAATCCTTCGCCTATGCATCCCACTTCGCCTGTCGATGACATGTCAACGCCAAGTATGGGGTCGGCCTTGGCGAGACGCGAGAAACTGAACTGGGAGGCTTTTACGCCTACATAGTCGATTTCGAAAACGTTCTTGCCGGGTTTTTCTACATCAATACCCAGCATAACTTTTGTGGCAAGTTCTATCAGGTTTGTTTTCAGTATTTTTGAAACGAAAGGCATGCTGCGGCTTGCCCTCAGGTTACATTCAATTACTTTAATGTCGTTGTCTTTTGCCAGAAACTGTATGTTGAAAGGGCCTGTTATGTTCAGTTCTTTTGCTATCTGTCTTGAAATCCGTTTTATTCTGCGTGCAGTTTCAAAGTATATTTTCTGTGCAGGGAATACAATTGTTGCGTCGCCCGAATGGACTCCTGCAAATTCTACATGCTCGCTTATTGCATAGGCCAGCATTTCTCCGTCTTTTGCAACAGCATCGAGTTCTATCTCCTTGGCATTTTCAATAAATTCCGAAACAACAACCGGATATTGTTTCGATACTTTTGCGGCTAACTGGAGATAATGTGTGAGTTCGTTTTTATTTGAAACAACGTTCATTGCTGCACCCGAAAGAACATACGATGGTCTTATGAGAACGGGGTAGCCTATTCTGTCAACAAATTCAAAAATGTCGTCGGTTGACGACAGCTCTTTCCATCCGGGCTGATCTACTTTAAGCGTATCGAGCATTGCCGAAAACTTGTGTCTGTTTTCTGCCCTGTCGATTGAAACTGGCGAAGTGCCAAGCACAGGAATGTTTGCTTCGTGAAGCCGTATTGCAAGGTTATTCGGAATCTGGCCTCCAACCGATATTATTACTCCGCCTGGGTTTTCAATGTCAATTATATCGAGTACTCGTTCAAAGGTAAGTTCGTCGAAATAAAGCCTGTCGCATATATCGTAGTCTGTACTGACGGTTTCGGGATTGTAGTTTATCATAACCGCTCTCCTGCCTTCTTTCCTTATTGTATTGATTGCATTTACCGAGCACCAGTCGAATTCTACGCTTGAGCCTATCCTGTAGGCTCCCGACCCAAGCACTATGACTGACTGTTTGTCGTTTTCGCATACAATATCGTGTTCCGTTCCGCTGTATGTAAGATAAAGGTAACTTGTAGCTGCCGGATACTCGGCGGCCACTGTATCTATCTGCTTGACATATGGTACTATACCGAGTGATTTTCTGTAAGCGCGAAATTTCATCAGGTCTTTATGAATATCGGCAGGCATCGACTTCATTACGTGCCTTGCAATCTGAAAATCGCTGAATCCCATTCTTTTTGCATGAGACAGCAGGTCGTCAGGAACCGATTCAAAGGTAGAATACCTGCACAGGTCGTCTTTAATGTTTATTATGTTCCTTAATTTATACAGGAACCATTTGTCTATTTTGGTAAGTTCATGTATTCTGTCAACAGGCATTCCCTTTTCAAGAGCTTCGGCTATCGAGAATATGCGCATGTCGGTAGGTTCCGCCAGTTCCTTTTCAATATCTTCAAAACTGAGGTCGCGGTTGCCGGTAAAGCCGTGCATTCCCTGTCCAATCATCCGCAATCCTTTCTGAATGGCTTCCTCAAACGTCCTTCCTATCGACATTACTTCCCCTACGCTTTTCATGCTGCTTCCGATATGGTGCGAAACGCCTTCAAATTTATTAAGGTCCCATCGTGGTATTTTGCAAACAATATAATCGAGTGCAGGTTCAAAACAGGCTGTTGTATTTTTTGTTACAGAGTTCAGAAGCTCATGCAAGCCGTAGCCAATGCCGAGTTTGGCGGCAATAAAAGCAAGCGGATAGCCTGTTGCTTTAGATGCAAGGGCGCTTGAACGCGACAGCCTGGCATTTACTTCAATAACCCTGTAGTCTTCAGATTCGGGCGACAAAGCGTATTGAACGTTGCATTCGCCTACAATACCGACGTGCCTTATTATTTTTATCGACAGTTCTCTTAATTTATTTACCTCGCTGTCTGTAAGTGTTTGCGTCGGTGCCACAACTATACTTTCGCCAGTATGTATTCCCAGCGGATCGACGTTTTCCATGTTACATACAGTAATACAGTTGTCGTATTTGTCGCGGACAACCTCGTATTCAATTTCTTTCCATCCCTTCAGCGATTCTTCAACAAGAACCTGGGTGGTATAGGAAAATGATTTTGTTGCAAGGGTTTTCAATTCTTCAGCATTTGATGCAAAACCGCTACCCTGGCCGCCAAGGGCATAAGCAGCTCTGATAATAACCGGAAATCCGAGCTTTTCGGCGGCTTTAAGAGCTTCGTCAACGCTTGTTACTGCAACGCTTCGGGGAGTCTTGATTCCAATTTCGTCGAGTTTTTTCACAAAAAGTTCACGGTCTTCGGTATCCATTATTGAACTGACAGATGTTCCAAGCACTTTTACATTATACTTGTCGTAAATTCCCGATTTGTACAGTTCTGTTCCGCAGTTAAGGGCTGTCTGCCCACCGAACGACAGCAAAATACCATCGGGACGCTCTTT
>JAITVX010000025.1 GCA_031285575.1 Bacteroidales bacterium | reverse complement strand
ATTACCGCGCTGACGCGGAAAACAATCAGCAATACGCTGATATTGACTATAATTTAACTCCATGATACAAAAATACTAAAAATTTCTCATTTCTGCAAATTTGCGTTAACAGGCCTTAGACCGCTTCGAAAAATAGAACTTACATACCATGTTCTTTGCGACCGCAGTGAAGCAACATAGTTTACAAACTAGGCGAAGCCTATCCAGAAAAAGCATACCAATGGATTGCTCCAGGCTTCGCCTTCGCAATGATGATACCGGATACTGCACATTTTCCAAAGAAGTCTAATATTTCTTTGGAACAGGCAAATATATGGAGCCATATAAATTACAGTCATTTCTCAGAAAAACAGTTTTGCAACCGGTTACGAGTATCATGCAAACATAGCTTTTACCTTTTCAATTCCTTCGGCGAGTATGTCTATTTCTTCTGCCGTATTGTAGAAACATGCAGATACCCTTACGGTGCCTTCAATGCCGTAGAAATTCATCACCGGCTGGGCGCAGTGTGTACCTGTACGGACGGCAATCCCCATTTTGTCGAGAATCATGCCGGTATCGTACTGGTGTATGCCATCGAGCAGGAAAGAGAACGTCGATATCTTTTCGTTGCAGTCGCCATACAGGTGCAGCCCTCTTATTGCCGACAGGCGCTCGGCGGCGTACTGTTTCAGGCGCTGTTCCATATCCATTATGCTGTCCATGCCAATAGACAGCACATAGTCTGTTGCCGTCGCCAGGCCTATTGCTCCGGTGTAGTTCATTGTTCCGGCTTCGAACTTGAAGGGGAGCGTATTATAGGTTGTTTTCTCGAAGGTAACTTTATCGACCATGTCGCCGCCGCCCTGGTATGGAGGCATGGCGTTGAGCCATGTTTCCTTGCCGTACAGTATTCCGGTTCCGGTGGGGCCGTATATCTTGTGGCCGGAAAAGAGATAGAAGTCGCAGTTCAGCTTCTGAACGTCAACGCTGCCGTGCTGAATACCCTGCGAACCGTCTATCATCACGGGAATGTTCATTGAATGGGCTGCGGCAATAATATCGCTTACCGGCAGAATTACTCCAAGCGCATTCGAGGCATGCGAAACGGCAACTATCCGGGTCTTCGGCGAGAGTAGTTTATGATATTCTTCCATTATTATTTCGCCGCTTTCGCTTATGGGAATAATTTTCAGCGTGGCGCCTTTGCGTTCGCACAGCATTTGCCACGGAACTATGTTTGCATGATGCTCGAGGCAGCTTATTATTATTTCGTCGCCTTTTGAAACAAACCGTTCGCCAAATGAAAAGGCCAGCATATTGATTGAGCCGGTGGCGCCTGACGTGAAGATGATTTCTTCCTTCTTTGGGGCATTGATGAATGATGCAATTTTTTGCCTCGACGCTTCATACATTTCCGATGCCATGTCGCTCAGGAAGTGAACGCCCCGGTGTATGTTGCCGTTGTAGCGCATGGTTACTTCGTTTACTGCGTCGATAACGCAGCGCGGTTTCTGTGTGGTGGCGCCATTGTCGAGGTAAACAAGCGGTTTGCCGTAAACTTTGCTTCCCAGAATCGGAAAGTCAGACCGTATTTCTTCAATGCTTTTCATGTTATCCGCATTTTACAACGCAACTTGCACATCGCGACAGCTCGCCTCTCAGCCGCTGCATCACCAGACTGTCCATGCGTTCGCGCAGCGGCTCAATCCGTATGTTCTGAATTACCTCGTGCGCAAAGCCGAACATAAGCAGCTGCCTGGCTTCGTGCTTGTCGATGCCGCGCGAGCGCAGATAAAACATTGCTTCTTCGTCTATCTGTCCCACGGTGGCACCGTGGCTGCATTTCACGTCGTCGGCAAATATTTCGAGGTGTGGTTTCGTGTCCATCCTTGCATTGCTTGTGAGGAGGATATTGTTATTCTTCTGCCAGGCAAATGTTCCCTGCGCCTGTGGCCTCACCAGTATGCGTCCGTTGAATGCGCCTGTGGCCATATCGTCGAGTGCTCCCTTGAAGAGCTGATTGCTTGTGCAGTTGGGAAAAGCGTGCTCTACGCTTACGCAGTTGTCGATATGCTGAAACTTGTCGGCCAGGAACAGCCCCGACGACATTGTTTCGGCGTGTTCGCCTCCGAGGTAGTGCCAGGTGTTGTTTCTTACCAGGCCGCCGTGAAGCGTCATGTTGTTCGACGAGGTTACGCTGTTTCGCTCCTGATGTATAAAGGTGTGTGTTATTTTGCACGATGCATTGTGTTCGTTCTGTACTCTGATAATGTCGAAACGTGCATTTTCGCCAACATATACTTCGGTAACGGCGTTTGTAAGAAACTTCTTGGGAGCAAGCGTATGGTCGCATATAATCAGCGAAAGCTCGGCGTTTCTGCCCACAATTATCAGCTTGCGGCGCTGGTTGAACATGTCTTCGCCGGCATCAACAAGGTTAACCATCTGAACTGGCTTGTTCATCCTTACGCCGTCGGGAACATATACAAATACGCCGTCGGAAACCATTGCCGTATTCAGGTGAACCAGTCCGTCGTCATTGCTACGGACATATTTGTTGTAATGTTTCTCAATCAGTTCGGGAAACTTCAGCGCTGCTTCGTTAATGCTTCCAACCCAAATGCCTCCGGGCAGCTGTTTAAGCCTGTCGTTAACGGCGGGATAATATCCGTTTATAAGCGCCAGTCCGTGCGCGTCGAGATCCGACACGTCGCACCTGAAATTTTCTGCCTTGCGGAAGTCGTCGGCTGCCGGAAGGAAATAGCTTCCATAGTTGTGGTCGAAGAAAGGAACGAGGCCGGTATATTTATATGCCTCGCTGTTTCGCGAAGGGATTCCCAGTTCGTTAAACCTCCCGATGGCGTCTTTGCGCAGCGAATTGACGTAAGGCGACGACGCTCGGGATATTTTACCAATGTTGTCTCTGTACAGTTTCAGGTATTTTTCGGTAACTGCAGCTTCAGATATCGCGTTCATGCCGTTTCGTTGTTTTCCACTTCCTTTTTAATCCAGTCGTAGCCTTTCGATTCAAGTTCGAGGGCCAGTTCTCTGCCGGCTGTTTTTACTATCCGCCCGTCATACAGCACGTGCACCACGTCGGGAACAATATAGTCGAGAAGCCGCTGGTAGTGCGTTATGACGATAAACGAATTGTCGGGACGCTTGAGTTTGTTTACGCCGTTTGCAACTATCCGCAGTGCATCGATATCGAGCCCCGAATCGGTTTCATCGAGTATTGCAAGTTTCGGCTCAAGCATGGCCATCTGAAATATTTCGTTCTTTTTCTTCTCACCGCCCGAAAAGCCTTCGTTAACCGACCTGTTGGCAAGTTTCGAGTCAATTTCCACAAGTTCCTTCTTTTCACGCATTATCCGCAGAAACTCTGAAGCCGAAATAGGTTCAAGCCCATGATGTTTCCTTTTTGCATTAAGGGCTGCTTTCATGAAATTGACCATGCTAACTCCCGGAATCTCGATAGGATACTGAAATCCGAGGAATATCCCCTCCTTTGCGCGGTCTTCCGCCGTCATGCCAAGCAGGTTCATGCCCATGTACGACACTGTTCCTTCGCTTACCTCAACAAAATCGCGTCCTGCCAGCGTTGAAGCAAGTGTGCTTTTGCCCGACCCGTTGGGGCCCATTATGGCATGAACCTCTCCCTGCCTTATGCTTAAACTGACGCCTTTTAAAATGGTTTTGCCTGCAATTGAGGCTTTAAGATTATTAATTTCCAGCATTATTTTATACTTGTATCGAAATTAGATATTCAATTATCTGTGCGCACAGGCACTGAATATTCAACATTCATGAATGTTGCAAAAGTATAAAATATGCTTGATTTTTGTTTGTTGCTCCGGTAAAAAATATCAGACTTTTTCGGGAAACAGACATATGGATGTTTCAACTCCCCTTCGGCTGTGCTTCGACAGGCTCAGCCACCTGAAGCCGGATTGCTTTGCCACGCTTCGCGCCTCGCAGGTCGATTTTGTTAATCATAATGAAATTGCATGCCTGACGTCCGGCAGTTATTGTGCATGGCTGCGGCAGTGTTGCCGGAGTTCCGGCAAGCGTCCTGCAGTGGTGCAACATGGTTGCCGGAGTTCCGGCAAGTGCCCTGCAGGGCTGCAACACGGTTGCCGGAGTTCCGGCAAGTGCCCTGCAGGGCTGCAACATGGTTGCCGGAGTTCCGGCAAGTGCCCTGCAGGGCTGCAACATGGTTGCCGGAACTCCGGCAAGTGTCCTGCAGTGGTGCAACATGGTTGCCGGAACTCCGGCAAGTATGCTGCAGGGCTGCAGCTATGGGCAATATGCAGTATTGCCATTTGCGAAGGCAGTGGAGCTAATCCGTTGGTATGCCTTTTATGGCTTGCGTTACCCTTTGCATGTTCATAAAAGTATTTTCGGTTTGCCTTTTCGTTTCAATATACTACATTTGGCATATTTCAATTATAAAATATGCTGGTACGTACATTCACAAGTGCAGTTAGTGGTATTGAAGCCGTTACGGTTACGGTTGAGGTAAATGTTTCGCGCGGCGTCAGGTTTTTTCTTGTCGGGCTGCCCGATAATGCGGTTAAGGAAAGCCAGCAGCGGATTGAGTCGGCGCTGCGGGTAACAGGTTTCCGCTGGCCGGGAAAACAGGTTGTAATAAACATGGCTCCGGCCGATATCAGGAAAGAGGGATCGTCGTACGACCTTCCCCTGGCCGTTGGGATACTTGCCGCCGATGAAAAGATTGCCGCCGGAAAAACAGAATCGTACGTTATGACCGGTGAACTTTCGCTCGACGGTTCGCTGCAGCCTGTAAAAGGCATACTGCCTGTTGCGTTGCGGGCACGCGACGAAGGTTTCAGCGGACTGATAGTTCCGTCGAAAAATGCCCGCGAGGCAGCCGTGGTAAACGGAATAGACGTGTACGGGATGGACACGCTGAAGGATGTTGTCGATTTCTTCAACGGCGCTGCAGAGTTCAGTCCCGTAAAGGTCGATGTCATGGAGCTGTTTGCGGCAGAACAGAACATGTACAGCGTCGATTTTTCTGACGTGCAGGGGCAGGAGAACGTCAAGCGCGCCCTGGAAGTATCGGCTGCAGGCGGGCACAACATTATAATGATAGGCCCTCCGGGGGCAGGCAAAACAATGCTTGCCAAACGGCTTTCAACCATCATCCCGCCGCTTACCCTCGAGGAGGCTCTTGAAACGACCAAAATACATTCGGTTGCCGGAAAGATTGACGGCAATACCGCCATCATGACCACACGTCCCTTCCGCAGCCCGCATCATACAATATCCGACGTGGCACTGGTGGGCGGCGGCGCCTTCCCTCAACCCGGCGAAATATCGCTGGCCCACAACGGCGTGCTGTTTCTCGACGAACTGCCCGAATTTAAAAGGAGCGTGCTTGAGGTGATGAGACAGCCTCTTGAAGACAGGGTGATAACCATTTCGAGAGCAAAATCGACCGTCGATTATCCGGCAAGCTTTATGCTCGTTGCCAGCATGAACCCATGCCCGTGCGGATTCCATAACCATCCGGAAAGGGAGTGCGCATGCTCGCCCGGGGTTGTGCAGAAGTACCTCACCAGAATATCGGGCCCGCTGCTCGACAGGATTGATATCCACATAGAAGTTGTTCCGGTGAAATATGAAAAACTGTCGAACCGTATGCTTTCCGAACCCTCGCTGTTGGTGCGGCAGCGGGTTATAGGAGCAAGAGCGATACAGGCCATGAGGTTTGAACATGCAAAAGGCATCTATTCAAACTCGCAGATGACCACGGCCATGCTCAGAAAATACTGCCAGCTCGACGAAGCCTGCGGAAAACTTCTGAAAACGGCAATGGAAATGAGAGGTCTGTCGGCGCGCGCATACGACAGGATACTGAAAGTGGCAAGGACAATTGCCGACCTCGACGAATCGCACAATATCCGTGCAGAACATATATCCGAAGCCATTAATTACAGAAACCTCGACCGGGAAGGCTGGGCCGGCTGATTACGGAGTTTGATTAACTCTGGAATATGGAACCAGCCGTCCGCTTCCGGAAACTACCCAGTAGGTATAGCGGCCGTCGGACAGAAGCGGGCTGTTTACATGTCTGCTGCTGCCTGTTCGCCATGCGCGAATGTTGAGCAGCCGGTCGGTCGTTTCATCTATTTTTACCACTTTCCCTTCGGCAAGGTTTATCGATACTCTTACGGTTTCGCCCATCCATTTGTGGCCAGAGTTGATGGTGAGATAATTGTCAACATAAATTGTGTCGCCGGCAATGCTGCATCTGTAATCAACTTTCTGCGCACGGTCAAATGCAATTATGCCACTACTTCCACGCGCCGACATTGCAATTTCTATGTTTTCCTTACCGCTGTCGGTTTTGCCTGTAAAAAGTTTGGGGCTAATGTGCAGTTCGCGGTTTTGCCTGTCAATAAGCATGTAGAACTTATCGGCTTTGAAGGCTTTCATGCTGGCGGCTGCCATGTCGGGGATACTGTTTCTTGCTGTAATATAAACGGTATCGGAAACGCTGTGCAGCGGCTCATTTTTGTGAACAACCGATTTCTGGGCAAATGAAACACCTTCGTTGAACGTTATGAACCCGAGAGCTACCGCAGAAACAATCCATGCTACGAGCATCACAAGGCTGAGGATACCGTCCTTTACCCTGAACCGGAATATCATTTTTATGCCCCAGTATATAACAGCCATAAGTGGAAGCAGTACTACTGCCGACAGAAGTATGAGTATCCACGGGAATGATGCAGGAGTAACGGTGGTTCTTATGAGGTCGGGCAGTGTGGCCAGCGGTATTTCGATGTTGAATGGCAGATGCGCTCCGGGAATCTTTATTAAAAAGACGAACAGAAATGAGAGCAGCAGTGCAAAACCGGCTATTACGAAGGCTATTCCTGCAAATAGCAGGACAACTCTTGCTATTGCATAGAGTATGTTTTTTGCAACTCTGAACATTTCGTTTATGGCGCTTCCGAGGCCGGTGTTCCTGTAGCCGTAAACATTGCCGCCTGTCATTTCCCTGCGTCTTTCGTGGTTGTTTGCCGGTTGAATGGCTATCCACATTACTATGTAGATGAAGACTCCGGAGCCGAAAAACATTGTGAACAGTATGAAGAGTACCCTTATCAGCACCGGGTCGATGTTGAGGTATGCGCCAATGCCTCCGCATACGCCTGCAATTATAGTGTCGGCAGGGTTGCGGTATAGTCTTTTACCAATTACGGTGGCTTGAGGGCTGTCGTTGTTCTGTTCAAAGTCGGCCGGGGAGCCTACGGTCGAAATCATCGACTGCACGTCTTCGATAGTAATGGCTTCGCCGGGATTTTTATACGAGTTGAATATTTCGGCTATCCGCTGTTCTATGTCTTCTATAGTTTCGTTTCCGCCGTTTGTTCCTCCTAATCGGTCGCCGATGGCCTGAAGGTAGTCGCGTAAAACGTCGCAGGCTTTTGCGTCGATACTGAACAGTGTTCCGGCCAGGTTAATGTTTAGTGTTTTGTTCATTTTGCAGGTTTTTTATAGGTTTTAGCATTCTGTCCTTATTTTGTTTACGGCTTCCACGAGTTCTGTCCACGACCTGTCGAGGCCTGCGAGATATATTTTCCCCGTTTCCGTAAGTTCATAGTATTTGCGCGGTGGGCCCTGCTGCGATTCTTCCCACCGGTAGCTCAGCAGGCCGGCATTTTTCTGCCTCGTAAGAAGCGGATACAGGGTTCCTTCAACAACTATCACTGCGGCTTCTTTCAGTTCCCTTATTATGTCGCTGGCATAGCAGGAGTTCCGGGAAAGGATGGACAGAATACAGTATTCGAGGATACCCTTGCGCATCTGCGCTTTTGTATTTTCCATATCCATAACGTGTATATTTTATAGTTATAAATTCATTTTCTTTCTCATGGCGTCAAATTCTTTTTTCACAGCATTTTTTATGTTGTGAATGTTTACCGGTTCGCCGTGCATTTCAATTTTCTGGGCTGTTGTTCGGGCTTCCGGTATTACCATATATAGTATAATGTATATAAGCGCTCCGAGGCCTCCCCCAAGCATAAGCAGCACAAATACTATCCTTACTATAACAGGGTCGATGCTCCAACAGGCTCCTATTCCGGCGCAAACGCCACCAATTATCCGGTTGTCGGGGTCGCGATACATGCGACGCGAGCCCGACGGCCAGAACTTTCTGCCAGATGTTCTCTGTTCATTATCGGAAATGTCTTCAGGCATTCCCATCACCGATATTGCCTGCATAACGTCTTCAATGGATATTACCTGCCTGAAGGCGGTTATTCTGGTTTTGAATATTTCAGAAATACGTGCTTCAATGTCCGAAAGTATCTCCGAGCAGTTTTCGTCGCCGGCAAAGTGGCGTTCAAGGCTTTTGAGATATCTCTTCAGTTCGACGTATGCGTCTTCGTCGATGTTAAAAGAGTATCCTCCCAAATTGATGCTTACTGTAAGTTTCATAATTGTCAGTTTTTTTATTACTGTATTATACATATTAATATCACAATGCAAATATATATGTATTTTTATATACCATGCAATACATAATACTGTTTTTTTAAAAAATATTACATATTTCACATAATAGTAACAGTTCTGTGCAGTATGACAGTAATTATTTGGTAAACATTAACCAGTTTCTATTGTCTGAAAAATATAATTAACATCTACATTTTTTGCATCGGTAACTTTACTTGTTATAGCTTTTTGTCTGTTTTTATTTACTTTTGTGCTTTGCAACAATTGTTTTATTAAACATTAATCTTTGTAGTTCAATTAAGTATGAGAGGTTTCAGTGTGTTTGAAAAGGATGCGTTACACATAATGCTTAAAGACAACATTATGGAGAATAATAGACAGAATTTAGAAACTCTGGTCAAAAATATGTTTAGCTATAGAGGGGCAGAATTTACTTTTAATTCCGAAAAATTATGGATTAATTCAACCTCCGACAATGGACACTTTCTACCTGAAGCTAATACCATAGCAAATCAATTGACTGAGTTGATGGTGTTAATAAAATATCTTGAAAGCCAATATTTGGCACAGTTGTATAGCATTGGCGGTAAGCAACCACTACCTGATACCCCCAAAGGCAAAGCATCACTCGATTTAAAAGAAGTCAATTTAGCTGTTTATGAGTTTTACAGCAACCATTGGAACGATTATTTCTATGTGTCAGATCAACTTCGGCACATAGTATTTGATAATAATTTCAAGTCCGATAACCAGATATATGTTGAAGGTCAATTAGCCGAAGCTAAAGAGCAAACAAGATTAGCCCAGAAACAAACACGAAATAGTCGGATTACTATTGTAATATCTGTTATTGCATTAGTAGTATCCATTATTGCTCCACTGCATGTGAAAGCTCAGACGCAGACCGTTGCTACTCATTCTGTTTCTGCTAACATTCTTGGGATGGAATATGCCCGCGAGCTCCCGCTTGGCCGGAAGTTCACCTTAACTGGAAGAGGCGGAATTGCCGCCGGTATGGAGTGGAGCAAGACATGGTTTGATAACAAAACGGTATTTTCCTACGTCATTGTTCCTGTAATAGGTGCAGAAGGGCGCTGTTACTATAATTTTGAAAAACGGCAGATCAAGGGCAGGAGCACGGCAGGCAATTCGGGCAGTTTCCTGTCGTTGCGGGCGCAGTATTATTTTCCATGGGGAGTAGGCTCCGGCAATGCCAATGTGGACGGCGTAACAGAAATCACACCAGCCTGGGGACTGCGCAGGGTATGGAGCGGCAAGTGGCTGTTTGAATTTCACGCAGGGCTGGGTTTTGGGGTTAACGGTTACGGCGACGTTTCGTCAGGCGCTGCCGCCAACATCAGATTCGGGCTTCTGTTCTGATGTGCACCTGTTTTTGTGGCAATGCAAGTCATTAATTGCTTCTGTTTGAAAAATACTGCTTTTATAATACCTTTGCGCACAAACAAAAAACAGATATACAATGGCCTTACAATGCGGGATAACAGGAATAACAAACGTAGGAAAAACCACAATATTCAATTGCATATCAAATACAAAAGCCGAGACTAACGCCTATGCTTTCAGCGCCACAAAATCGAACATGGGAACAGTTCATGTGCCCGACCCGCGCCTCGTGGAACTCGAAAAATACCAGCCAACCGACAGGCTTGTGCCCACAACCGTTGAAATTGTCGATATACCCGGCCTTGCAAAAGGTTCGAACAAGGGTGAAGGAGCCGGCTCGCGATTCCTTGCCGACATACGGAATACAAGCGCCATAATACACGTGCTCCGCTGCTTCGACGACGAAACACTGCCGCACATCGACGGCGCGGTAAATCCGGTCAGAGATATCGAAACGGTAGCCCTCGAACTCCAGGTTAAAGACCTTGAGTCGGTTGAAAAAAAACTCGAACGGCTTGAACGCGCCGCCAAATCGGGTGACAAAGACGCCAAAGCCGGCGCCGCCGTACTTAAAAGATACAGGGAACACCTCGAAAACATGAACGATGCAGCAACGCTTGATGTAAAAGACGATGAAAAAAAATACATCGACGACCTGTTCCTCCTAACCATGAAACCCGTTATATATGTCTGCAACGTTGACCAACAGTCGGTAATACGTGGCAATCGCTACGTTGAGCAGGTAAAAGAGTTTCTTGAAGGAAAAAACGTTGAGATACTCATAATAGCAGGTGCCCTTGAAGCCGAAATAGCCGAACTCGAAAACCCCAACGACCGCCTCGCCTTCCTTGCCGACGCCGGCCTCGCCGAACCGGGGGTAGATAAACTCGTACGCGCCGCCTACCGCATACTCAACCTCCGCACATTCTTCACTGTGGGCCCCATGGAAATACGCGCATGGACCATCAAAGCCGGGATGACAGCGCCACAGGCCGCGGGAGTAATACACAGCGACTTGGAACGCGGATTTATCCGCGCCGAAGTAATGAAATACGGCGATTTCACAGCCCTCGGCTCTGAAAATGCCTGCAAGGAAGCCGGCAAGTTCTACATAGAAGGCAAAAACTACACCGTAGAAGACGGCGACATACTCCACATCCGCTTTAACGTATGAACAAACTCTGATTTATGTAGCTGTCGTTTAAAACGCCGCTTTAAACTGTTCAAGAAAACGGATGTCGTTTTCAAAATAAAGGCGCAGGTCGTTTATCTGGTATTTTAGCATTGCAAGGCGTTCTATCCCCATGCCAAAAGCAAATCCGGTGTATTTTTTACTGTCAATGCCGCATGCTTCAAGCACGTTGGGGTGAACCATGCCACATCCGAGTATTTCGAGCCATCCCGTGTATTTGCATATATTGCAGCCTTTTCCGCCACATATTTTACAGCTGACGTCCATTTCTGCCGACGGTTCGGTGAAGGGAAAGTATGATGGACGCAGCCTTATCCGGGTTTCTTTCCCGAACATTTCGCGGGAAAAGAAAAGGAGTGTCTGTTTAAGGTCGGCAAACGAAACATTTTCATCAATATACAAACCCTCAACCTGATGAAATATGCAGTGGGCTCTTGCCGATATTGCCTCGTTGCGAAAAACCCGTCCCGGTGAAATAGTTCTTATGGGAGGCTGCTGACGCTCCATAACCCTTACCTGCACCGACGACGTGTGGGTGCGGAGAAGGATGTCTTCGGGGGAAGAGTCTTCGTACGATTGACGTTTTATGTAAAAAGTATCCTGCATGTCTCTTGCAGGATGTTCCGGAGCAAAGTTCAGCTTTGTAAAAACATGGTTGTCGTCTTCAATTTCGGGGCCCTCGGAAACTGTAAAACCTAACCGCGAAAATATGTCGATTATTTCTTTCCGTACAATTGAAACAGGATGCCTTGAGCCGCTGTAAATGGGAAATGCAGGCTTCGTAAGGTCGGATTCCTGTATTTTTTCAGATGAGGCAGACAGCGACGTCTTGAATATGTTATATTTTTCCTGTATAAGCTGTTTCAGGTTATTGAGCTTTTGGCCGGTTTCTTTTTTCTGTTCGTTCGGGGTGTTTTTAAACTGTTCAAACATATCGGCTAAAATCCCTTTTTTACCAAGGTATTTTATGCGGAACGATTCTAATTCTTCACCGGTCTGCGCCGAAAACGAAGATACTTTGCTTATGTGCGATTTTATTTTATCGAGCATATTGAACTGTTTAATGTATGTTATTTGTTTATAATCGACATTTTTAATACAACAATGTTGTTTACGGGTTTGTCTGAGAAATCGGTGCTTTCTGCGGCAATTCTGTCAACAATATCTAAGCCTTCCGTTACTTCGCCAAAAACGGTATATGTTCCGTCAAGCCTTGGTGTTCCGC
>JAITVX010000244.1 GCA_031285575.1 Bacteroidales bacterium | reverse complement strand
GATGTGCCGCCGACATATTCCGACAAGCCTGTGGGTATGATAATTCTTACTGACATGATGTTTAAAGACGCTCTGGCTCCGTTTATTAAATGGAAAACACAGAAGGGTTTCAAGGTAACGGTTCTGTATAAAGGTAGCGGTCAAACATATTTGGATATGAAAAACGCTATTGAAAACGAATATAAGTCGTCGGCTCAGCCGCCCGATTATCTTCTTATAATTGGCGACACAGAAAAGATTCCATATTACGGTTCGGGCAGTGTTACCGACTTGTATTACGGAGAGTTCAGCGGCAATGGCGATTATATTCCCGAAATGTTTATTGGCAGGTTGCCGGTTTCTAATGTAGCCCAGTTAGTGAATGTTACAAGCAAAATAATGCAGTACGAAAAATACCAGCTTGCACCTGCATCCGACTTCTATTCGCGGGCGCTTGTTACTGCGGGCGATGACCAGTATCATGCCAGAAGCATTAACGGACATGTATATTATGCTGCAAATAACTACCTGAACAGCTCGAATAAACTGACAGGCATTAAGTTTACCTACGAAGACGTGTCGCAGTCGTCAAAAACTGTTGAAGATTCGATAAGGAAGCTTACACGCAGCGGGCTGGCGTTTATGAATTATACCGGCCACGCAGAGGTTACAGGATGGGCAGCGCCGAATTTAAAATCGGGCGACCTCGACACTGTTTCAACCATAGGGAAATATCCGTTTATAATAAGCAATGCGTGCCAGACCAGCGTTTTCAATTCCGCTTCGGCGTTTGGCAACAGGATGCTGCTGGGGTACGACGAAAAGAAAAAAGTATTCAAGGGAGGAGCCATTGGGTTTATAGGCGGGTCGGCCGATACATACTGGGACGAAGATTTTTACTGGGTTGTGGGCACAGGCTCTATTTCTGCTACGCCAACCTATTCGGGCAAGGGGCTTGGCGCATACGACCGCCTTTTTCATACTCACGGCGAATCGCCTTCAGAATGGTACTGTACCATGGGGCAAATTACGTTTGCGGGCAACATGTCGGTAAGCGCAAGCACGTCGGGGCTAAAGAAATATTACTGGGAAATATACAACCTTGTGGGCGACCCGAGTGTAATACCCATAATCGGAAAACCCACGCCGTTTACAACACAGTTGCCCGACATTCTTCCTAAGGGAATAAGAACAGTAACGCTTTCGGCAGAGCCGTTTTCGTATGTAGCCATATCCGACGGTGAAACGCTTTGGGACGCTTCGCATGCAAGCCCATCGGGTTCGGTTGAACTTTCATTGCCGGCAAGCCAGGGTAATACCTGCCTTATTGTAATGACCGGTCAGAATAAAATACCTGTTATGAAAGAGGTTGCACTGGGAACAATAGAAGAAGAGTACCTCAATTTTGCGGGTTATGCCATTAACGATAAAAATGGTGGTAACGATAACAAACTTGCCGATTTTGGAGAAATGGTTTCTCTTACCGTAAAAGCCGAAAACAGAGGCGGCACGCAGGCAAACAATGTACGTGCCAAAATATCGACGGCGTCGGATCTTATAACAATAACCGGCGATGAGGTATTTATCGGAACCCTCGACGCAGAGGCGGAAACAGAACTGACAGACGGACTAAGTTTTACAGTAAATGAAAACGTTACCGACCAAAGCATAACAACCATTAACCTTACGCTCGAAAGCGAAAAGGAAACAAAGCATTATGTTATAGATGTGGTTATCCATGCACCCGAACTGCAGATAGTGAGCTGCACGATAGACGATTCGGAAACAGGCAACGGAAACAGGATTGCCGACCCCGGCGAAACGTTCCGGCTTGTTTATAAAATCAGAAATTCGGGAAGCAGCAACGCTTCGGGCAATTTTTCGGTAACGGCCTCCGATGCCGGCATGGTTACGGTTGTTGACGCCAGCCAGACATCGGGCATCCTTAAACATGGCGAAACAACCGAAATACCGGTAACGGTGCAGGTTGCTCCTTCCGCCGCATTCGGCAGCTACTTCGGCATAGCGTCAACAGTATCGTGCGGCGCCTATGTTGTGAAAAACGACTTTACGTTCAGGGTTGGCATGATAAGGGAAGGTTTTGAGACCGAATCGTTTAATCTTTTCCCGTGGGTAAACGCCAGCAGGAATCCGTGGACGGTAACGTCGGGAAATTTCTACGACGGGAACTTTTCCGCCCTGTCGGGCGCCATTGGAAACAACGCCTCTACATCTCTTTGCATCGGCACTGTTTATGAGGCCGGCGATGAGATAAAATTCATGTATAACGTTTCGTCGGAAGAGAAGTACGACTTTCTGATATTCAAAATAAACGGCAGGGAGATGTTGAAAGAATCGGGCGAAAGCGGATGGAAGGAGTTTTCGGCGAAAGTAACCGCCGGCTTCAACCGGTTTGAATGGATATACGTGAAAGACAACAGCACTGCCGGCGGCAAAGACTGCGCATGGGTTGACATGATAGATTTTGCGCAAACAGGCTCGCTGAGGTATATCCGAAAAGACCTGCAGGTAGCAAGGGTGGTGCCGCCTCCCGAACGAAACAGATATTCAATGGAGCCTGTGCAGGTGAAACTGACGAACGTGGGCACAGATACTATCGACAGTTTTACCCTGGCATACCGTGTTAACAGCCAGGCGATACCGGTGCAAGAAACCTTTATCCGTAAGATTATTCCTTTCGGCGATACGGCAACGGTAGAGTTTTCAGAAAAATTCGATTTCTCGAGGTTCGACAGGTATGATATTACTGTTTATGCTGTTGAAAACAGCGACGACTATAACCGCAACGACACGGCCAGCTATATGTTCGTTAATGAGCTGACCGACTCGCTGACGATATACCCCAATCCGTTTATCGACAGGTTTACCGTTTATATCAATTCGAGTTACTACGACCGGGCAACGATATCGATAATAAACATGTCGGGAAAAACGGTTTATGAAACACAGACCGGCATTGTGACAGGCAAGAACCCTGTTGTTATTAACGCTCCGCAACTGCCTCCGTCGATTTATACGGTAATTATACGAACCAGCCGCGAAACAAAGTCTCTGCGGGCGGTTAAAACAATGAAATGACCTTTTTAGAACACGGTTAGACGATTAATTTATTCAGTGCACCGTGTTGTTTTGTACGTGCGCTGCATTGTAAACGCAATGCGGCGCTTCATTTATTCGATGCGGCGCATTGTTTTGTGCGTGCGCTCTGTTGTAAATTTAATGCGCCGCAGTGTTTTACCTGTGCGCTTCTTTATTTTGTCTGTGCGGCGTATTGTTTTGGTGTATTTCCGTGCTGTTTTCAGCAATTCCGGTATTGTAATATCATACTTCGCGATATCCTATTATTTCTCGCACTTCGTGTACTGTTTTCGATGCGCTTTCGCGTGCTTTTTCGGCTCCGCGCTTAACTGTTGCTGCAAGATATTCGCGGTTGGCCAGTATGCTGTTGATGTTTTCGCGTATCGGTTCGGTTATTTTTATAATATCTTCGGCAAGTTGCTTTTTCATGTCGCCATACCGTATTTCGCGCGAGGCAAACTTTTCTCTGAAATAGTCTGTTGTCGATTTGTCTGATACTGTTTCCATAATGGTAAAGAGGTTTTTCACCGGCTCCGATGGTTCTTCACCGGTGGTTGCAGGGCCCGAGTCGGTTACTGCCCGCATTACTTTTTTGCGTATTTCCTGCGGCGTGTCGGCCAGAAAGATGCCGTTGCCTTCGCTCTTTCCCATCTTTCCGGTTCCATCGAGCCCCGGTATTTTTACAAGCTGTTTTCCGAAGTTGTAGGCTTCGGGCTCGGGGAAATAGTTTACTCCGTACATGGTGTTGAACCTGCGTGCAAACCGCCGGGTCATTTCGAGGTGCTGTTCCTGGTCTTTCCCAACGGGCACTTTTGCCGCGCGGTGTATTATTATGTCGGCGGCCATCAGAACGGGGTATGTAAGAAGCCCCGCGTTTATGTTGTCAGGATGTTTGCGTATTTTTTCCTTGAAAGATGCTGTCCGTTCAAGTTCTCCTACGTATGCGTTCATGTTCAGAAGCAGATACAGTTCGGCTACTTCGGGCACGTCGCTCTGTACGAAAATGGTTGCAATATCGGGGTCTATTCCACAGGCAAGATACTCTGCCAGCACCTGCTTTATTGAGTTGTGCAGGTTGTCGGGATTTGGATGCGTGGTAAGAGCGTGGTAGTCGGCTATAAAAAAATAGCAGCTGTTTTCGCGCTGCATGTTTATGAAGTTCCTTACGGCGCCAAAGTAGTTGCCCAAATGAAGATTTCCGGTTGAGCGTATTCCGCTAACGACTGTTTCCATTTATTCCTTTTAAATTATGTTGTTTATGTGTTAAAAAACATGCAGTACCGCGAGGTAAAAATATAGTAACTATGAAAATCAAAGAACTCACAGTACTGCAATATGTTTTTATGTTTTATGACATCATGCCCGTGTGTCTTACAGTTGCTGTTGCGTTTCAGTTGCGTCAGGTTCTGTGCGGTACCAGTCTGCCGAGGCAACGTAGCATATTGTTGCAAATGCAAAATAGGCTGCTGTGAGGCATATCAGTGCAATTGTGCTTTTTCTAAGTTTCATTGTGTTATGGTTTTAACTGTTACTGTAGTTTGTTTTGCAATACTCGATGTATTGCTGTTCAAGTTCATCGAATGAAATTTGCAGCAAGTAAATATTTTTGAATAAACCGGGCAAATTTTCGGCAATAAACTTTTCCTTTTGCAGTGTTTTTATCTTTGCAACGGCTTCTTCGGCCAGGAAGTATCCTGTTCCGCGTTTGCTGTATATTATTCCGTTTGCTTCAAGATGTTCGTAGGCTCGCATTGCCGTGTTGGGGTTTACCTCGAGGGTTATTCCGAGTTCGCGCACCGACGGTATCCGTTCGCTTTCTTTCCACTGGCCTGTAAGAGCCTTTTCGCAGATATAGTCGGCTATCTGCATGTATATTGTTTTTTGACTTGTAAATTCCATACCCTTATTATTTATAGTTGTTGTTCTTTCATCCGTATAAAACTTACCGCCCAAATGCCTGTTGGGGCTATGATGCACGATATTACTGTCTGCAATACGCTGTAGCTTGGCGTGTTCATAAAGATGAAGTGCATCGCATAGTTGTGCGTGCCTCTGAGTGCTGTTATGCTGGACAGAATAATCATCAGTATGATGTACATAACGAACAGAACACTGAGAGCTCCGACTATTTTCTGCACCTTTGCCCGCTGAAACCAGATGTTGCCCAGAAAAAATACCGCCTGCGAAGCAAGTATCGATATTACTGCATAATGTGTTTCATGCCAGTCGTATGATGTGAGCAGCAGCGTTTTATTTTCCCATATATAAATGGGGTACATAAACATGTCGATAATAATTATTGACGACAGCAGCACAATTGGCGTTACTGCGGCGCAGTGTAAAAGCATCGACAGCCATTTTTCGAGCTGCGATGCCGGCAGCATGAAGTAGCCTGTTCCGTGCAGCCTGCTGTTGTGCCGCTTGTAGAGCTGAAGCGGGGCAAGTACGGTTCCTCCCCATATAAACATGGCGGCTATCACTTTGCGTGCGTCATTGTATCCTGAAAAATTATCAGGATTACCGATTGCAAGCAGAAGAAACGCAACAAGAAAGGCTCCCGCTACAATAAGTACGAGTTTTATATACTGGCTTGCGAGGTCCTGCGCGTCTTTTTTCAAAACCATTGCAAATCGATTGAAGTTAAATGTATTGTTCATAGCTGTTTATTTTAAAGGTTGAATATTTTTTTGAACCGTGCCTTGTTTGCCATTGCCGCGTTGAAAAGGTGTTCCATGTTTATTCTGCTTTCCTTTCCGTCGGCGTTTTCTTCCACGGTATATACGCCGTTCAGGGCAGGTTCGGAGTACAGAGCCCCGTCAGGCACCTGTTCCCTTATTCCGAAGCAGAGCTTTTCCGAAATATCTTTTATGGAATGATTAAGCAATACATCGCGGTAGTCGAGAATAATAATCGGGTCGATAAGATTTTCGAGGTCGCGCACCTGATGTGTTGATATAATAAAGGTGCGTTCGTTCGATGCAGCCTGTGCAATAAGCTTGCGAAACTGTGTTTTCGACGGAATATCGAGCCCGTTAGTAGGTTCGTCGAACAGCATCAGTTTCGCATTTGTTGCAATTCCGAATGCCAGCATCGCCTTTTTCTTCTGCCCAAACGACAGTTCGGTAAACCTGCTCGTAATGTCAACATCGAATACCTTTGCATACTCACAGAAGCTGTCCATGTTGAATGACGGATAGAAACATCCTGTGTTTTTAGCAAAACGCTCCACTCTGGTATTGTGCGGAGCTCCAAATTCTTCAGGCAGATAAAATACCTCCTGCAGAAACGACGGCCATCGTTTTGAAGGATCTGCTCCCAAAGCCGTACAGCTTCCTTCGTTTGGAAATAACAGTCCGGCAATAATGCGCAGCAGGGTTGTTTTGCCTGCACCATTCTCACCCAGTAGCCCGTAGATTTTTCCGAGTTCCATTTTAAATGAAATGTTCTCGAAAACAACCTTTCTCCCGTAGCTGAATTTCAAATCATTAATTGTAATCATAGAAATAATGTATTAGTATATTAGTACACAGCAAATATAATATGAGTTTTTAATACGGCAACATACTTTTCGGAAAATTTTTGAAAAAAAATAAAAAAAAAGTGAATACGGGTAAATATTGTGTATTTTTCCGTAAAAAAATATTATGAAACACCATGCCATTTCATTCATCGGAGCCGGACGGGTAGCAGGCGCTTTGTGTACAGAGTTCTTTACTAAGGGTTATCGTATTGAAAAGATTGTGTCGCGTTCTGCGCAGGCCGGCAGCGCTCTTGCACGAAGTTGCAATGCCGTGTGGTCGGATACGGTTGAGTTTTCTGACATCACAGATATTATTTTTGTAGCTGTTTCCGACAGCAATACAGGCGAGGTACTTGAAAAACTGCAATGCGGCAACAAAACTATTGTAGCTCATACCGCCGCAAGCTTTGGCCTCGAGGTTTTTCCTGAAAGAATAAAACGAAAGGCTGTTTTCTATCCCCTGCAGACCTTTTCTCACGGCCGGAAAATAGATTTTAACGGTTTGCCGGTATTTATCGAATCTTCCGATGAAACCATATCCACCGTTATGCAGGAAACTGCGGAGGCCATCAACGCCAGAATACTCTTTTTCGATTCGCAAAGCCGTAGAATGCTTCATCTTGCGGCGGTTATTGTCAGTAACTTCACAAACCACCTGATGGCAAAAGGCAAGGATATTGCAGAAAAATCGGGCTTTTCATTTGAAGAACTTAAACCGCTGATAGCCGAAACAGTATCGAAAGCTTTCGACAACGGGCCGGAGAACTCGCAGACAGGGCCGGCAGAACGAAATGACATGATAACTGTTGCAAAACATCTGGAATTGCTATCTTGCGACGCTGATATGGAAAAGATTTACAGAGATATTTCAGCATCTATAATGCATTATAATAAGTAACTTACATAAAACGATGATTAACTTCAAAGAAAAGCTTACAGGCATCAAAGCCTTTATTTTCGACATCGACGGAGTGCTGTCGCAGCAGACAATAAGCCTTAACGATTTTGGAGTGCCGCACCGCACCGTAAATTTGAGAGATGGATATGCCTTGAGGTATGCCCTGAAAAAAGGATACTGCGTGGGTATAATATCAGGTGGCGATGCAATGGATTATGTTAAACGTCTAAATCATCTTGGAGTAAGCGATATTTATATGAAGTGCGAAATAAAGATCGATTACCTGAAGGCTTTCATGGAAAAGTATAACCTCAACCGGTCGGAAGTTCTGTTTATGGGCGACGATATTCCCGACCTGCCGGTAATGCAGGCTGTAGGAGCCCCTGTATGCCCGTCGGACGCCGACAGCGAAGTGAAAAAAGCTGCAATATACATATCCGACAGAAAAGGAGGCGAAGGTTGCGCGCGCGACGTTGTTGAACAGGTTATGAGGCTTCACAATAAATGGTTGGACTCAGACGCTTACGGATGGTAAACAATGAAATCGTTCCTTAAACTCATAAGATGGCAGAACCTGGTCATTGTAGCGTTAACTATGACCATGATGCGATACGCCGTACTCGAACCGTTGCTTGGAAAGCTGCAGGTTATTATAATTCAGGGCAGCGTGGGCGAAGCCGTAATGGAACTGCAGTTTCCGCCTGTTAACTTTATCTTTCTGATTGCCGCAACTATTTTCATAGCCGCCGGAGGATACGTTATAAACGACTGTTTCGACATTAAGACCGACATCATAAACAGGGGAAAGGTTATTGTAGGCTACAAAATATCGCGGCGCAGAGCAATGGCGCTATACAACGCATTCAGCCTTGCCGGTGTGGCGCTCGGATTTTTTATCTCATGGCAGTCGGGCTACCTATTGCTTGGCGTTATGTTCCTTATAGTATCGGGGCTGTTATATTTCTATTCGGCAAGCTACAAGCGGCAGTTCCTTATTGGTAACATAATGATAGCCTTTCTTACGGCAATGACGCCTCTGCTGGTTGCAATATACGAATGGCCTGCCGTTTACAGGTTCTATTCGGCTAACGCAGCCAAAGTACCCGAACTTGGCTTCATGTTCTACTGGACTGGCGGATTTGCAGTCTTTGCATTCATCACAACACTAATACGCGAAATTATTAAAGACATTGAAGATTACGAAGGTGATAAAGTCTGCGGACACAATACCCTCCCGATAATGCTTGGAGTTTCGGCATCGAAAATTATCGCCGCCGCGCTTATCGTCATCACCATCACCATGCTGTACGCTGTGTGGTACCTGTTTCTTTTCGACAAATATACACTGGCCTACATTTCAACCTTCATAGCCCTACCCTTGGCCGCCGCTATCATTATAATGTTCCGCGGTGCTGGCCGTAAACACATTCATGTGGCAAGCACGCTGATGAAGATCGTTATGATAACCGGAATCTTCTATTCCATTGTAGTAAAAATATTAATGAACTGCAACCTGGTATGACGTCCCTATTTGAAAAGCTGAAAAACTTCAGGATAATACTCGCATCAGGGTCGCTGCGAAGGCGTCAGCTACTGAAAGAACTTGGAATTGACTTTGAGGTTGCCGTAAAATCGTTCGACGAGTCGTTTCCCGATGGATTTAGCGGCGAGCAGACAGCTGAATACATAGCAGTTTCAAAAGCAAAAACGTTTGTAAACGACATCAAAGACAATGACCTCATTATTACCGCCGACACCATTGTGTGCCTCAACGGAAAAATACTTGGCAAACCAGGCGATAAGGCTGATGCCATACAGATGCTGCAGGAGCTTTCGGGCAACACCCACGAAGTCATTACCGGTGTATCTGTTCTTTACGGCGGCACAATTACCTCCTTTACCGACACCTCGAAAGTTACATTCAGGAAACTGTCAGATGAGGAAATAGTATATTATGTTGAAACATACAATCCCTGCGACAAGGCCGGCGCCTACGGCATACAGGAATGGATAGGCCTTGCGGCATGTACCCGCATTGAAGGCTCGTTCTACAACATAATGGGCCTGCCCGTGCAGAAACTGTATGACAAGCTGTGCAGCATTGCCGCACCGTAAACAAAATGAAGACCCCCGCTGCCGCCATTGCAAGCCGCCGTCGAAGCGCTCATAATATATCAAAGACCTGTGCTTTTCGCTCTCAAAAAGTGTTTAACCAATATTTTGAACATGTACCGCGATTTTGGGGTAATGATTATATTCGTCGTTTAGAAATTGCAGCAAACTGCGTTTGTTCCTCAAGCTTCCATTTACGAAAGTAAAAGTACACGGTTTGCCATGGACCGAAATCTTTTAGGAGCAACAGCCGGTCGGAACAGTTTCTTAATGCACTCCACATGGTTTCTCGGCAGTAGAAAACAGACGAGCACAGTTACCTCGAATTATTTGAACAGGCATGGATTGAAACTGCGCCGCAGAAGCAACTTGCTTCTTGTTTTTTCGACCTTTGAATTGAACTATCGGATTGCCGTCAGTGGAATAAACCGAATGCGGTTTGTAGTATTGATGGTGTCTTTTCAGATTTTGATCTGACTAAGGCTTCGGTTCATGACATCCATTACTTGAAGTATGTTAAGCTTACCCATAGCCAATGTACGGTGCTGGGAGACAAAGGCTACAGAAAACAGGACGTTATCCTGCGCAAATCAATAAAAAGAATATAGACCTTATTTTCTCAGCTCTGTGACCAATTTATGATTCGTAGGAATTACGCCAAGTCTTTTGATGGTTTCAGAAACAGAATCTTTTCTAAAATAATGGCACT
>JAITVX010000057.1 GCA_031285575.1 Bacteroidales bacterium | reverse complement strand
GCGGCGGCTCCGGTGTTCACAACAAGGGTGTTAAATTCGGTGCCAAACTGGAAGTGGCGGTTGTTGGTAAGGTTGTTCAGGTGTGGTTTCAGTAATTCCGTCATGATTTTATAAGATTTAAATTGTTAATATGTTATTTTATTACGGTATGCTGCTGCACAAGGCTGTGCAGGTGTGCCCAAGCCTGTGGTGAGGGTTGCACAGTGTTGTGCAAGCGTGCCGATAGCCGTGGTGAAGGTTGCACACGTCTGTGCAAGTGTGCCGAAGCCCGTGGTGGGGGTTGCACAGTGTTGTGCAAGTGTGCCGAAGCCCATGGCGGAAGTTGCACAGTGTTGTGCAAGTGTGCTGATAGCCGTGGTGAAGGTTGCACATGGCTGTGCAGGTGTCGCCATGGGGTTGGCGACGACGTTGTAATTTGTTGATTTATAGGTAAATGGGGGGGGGGGGGTAAATGCTAAGCATATTTTGTAGAGCCGCAATGCATTGCGGCTCTACGGTTGCGGTGTTATATGCGTTATGCATCATAGCGTTTATGCTTTTTAAAACAAGTGCAAACATACAATGTTTTTTCTATATGCAAGCCGTGCGGCAAAAAAATAATTTCATGCGGTTGCCCTGATACCATTGACTGGATGTTGCATATTTCAGTCGAAAAGCTGTATTTTGCAGCTCCCAAAAAGCAAAGATTAACGGTATGAAAACAAAGAAACTCATTGCAGGTTTTATTGCGGCAGGCGCGTTGAACTGTGTGGCGCTGCCGGCGCAAAGCCCCGTAAGGCAAATAGAGGCGTGGGTAACTGCGCCCGACAGGTCGGCCATGTTTCAGCAACAGGCGGAAATGATTCCGTTTGGCACAAACACCGGACGCGGCGGGCTGCCAATTGTTATTGACGATTCGCACAGAATGCAGACAATCGACGGTTTCGGGTTTGCCCTCACCGGCGGAAGCGCAGAGCTGATGATGAAAATGGACGCAGGCGAACGTAAAAAGCTGCTTGCAGAACTGTTTGCAACCAACGGCGCCAGCATAGGCGTAAGCTATGTGCGTTTGACAATAGGCGCATCTGACCTCAACAGCTTTGTCTTTTCGTACAACGACATGCCGGCACGGCAAACCGACACTGCGCTAAGCAGGTTCGACCTGGCGCAGGACAAAAACGATGTTATTCCGGTGATGAAGGAAATTCTCGCCATAAACCCCGACATCAGGATACTTGCATCGCCATGGTCGCCGCCGGTATGGATGAAAACCAATGGCAATGCAAAGGCCGGAGCATTGAAACCGGAGTATTACGACGTTTATGCACGGTATTTTGTGCTGTATATAGAGGCAATGAAGGCCGAAGGCATACCTGTTGACGCCATTACCATACAGAACGAGCCGCTGAACGCCAACAATACGCCGAGCATGCGCATGACAGCAGCCGAACAGGCAGAGTTTATCAAAAACAGCCTTGGCCCGGCGTTCAAAAGAGCAGGCATTGATACAAAGATCATTATTTTCGACCATAACCTCGACCGCCCCGACTATGCACTGGCTGTTCTGCGCGACCCGGAAGCCGCCAGATATGTAGATGGCTCCGGGTTTCACCACTACGGCGGCGACATGAGCGCAATGAGCATGGTGCACAACGCACGCCCCGACAAGAATCTGTATTTCACCGAACAGATGGTTACCGAACGCCCCGGCAGCGAAACGGTTGCAATAGCGGCGCCCGTAAAGCGGCTTGTTATTAATACGACACAGAACTGGAGCCGCAATGTCATACTGTGGAACTTTGCGGCCGACCCTCTAAACGACCCTCATACCGACAACGGAGGCTGCTCGATGTGCCAGGGGGCGGTAACGATAGACGGCAACAGGGTAACGCGCAACGTGGCATACTACGTTATAGCCCACGCCTCAAAATTTGTACGCCCGGGTTCGGTGCGCATTGCCTCCACCAACCGCGGCGACCAGTCGGTTAGCCTTACCGTTGATGAAGAACGCCCCGAAACAGTCCGCGTATCGGCCATAAAAAACAATGACGCCCTGCCCAACGTTGCATTCCGTACACCCGAAGGCAAAACGGTGCTGATAGTTGCAAACGACAGCTATTCGGTTTCGGCCTTCCGCATTCAGCATGGCGGCGAGTATGCTTCCGTGCAGCTTGCCCCGGGCGCAGTTGGCACATATATATGGTAAATGTCCCATGCTTGATATCAGCATAGAAGAATACGCATACAGCCTGCCCGACGAAAAGATTGCACGCTTTCCGCAGAGGGAGAGAGACATGTCGAAACTGCTGGTGTATGACGGTGGAAAGATAACCGATACCCGGTTTGCCGATATCGGGAAACATATTCCGCACAGCAGCCTGATGGTTTTTAACAACACAAAGGTAATAAGGGCGCGTATTATGTTTCGCAAGAAATCGGGTGCAGCCATTGAAATATTCTGCCTCGAGCCGGTTGAGCCTGCCGGCTATGAAACATCTTTCGGCTCGCGCGGCGAAGCGGTGTGGAAATGTATTGCCGGCAACCTGAAGAAATGGAAAACAGGAACGCTTGCCACACCTGTTGCGCACAACGGCATGGTGTATGAACTGAAGGCGGAAAAGGCGAGGCAGTCGGCCGACAGTGTTGACATAAAATTCAGCTGGCCGCGCGAGCTTACATTTGCGCAGGTGCTGGAAGATGCAGGGCGCATGCCGCTTCCGCCATACATGGGCCGCGACGATGTGGAAGAAGACTCGGCAAGATACCAGACCGTTTTTGCAAGCGCAGAAGGCTCGGTGGCGGCGCCAACGGCAGGCCTGCACTTCTCCGAAAGGGTAATAGACGGGCTTAAGGCCAGGGGCGTTGCCTTTTCAGAAATAACCCTTCACGTGGGGGCGGGCACCTTTCAGCCGCTGAAAAGCAAAAACATATTTGAGCACACAATGCACCGCGAACATTTTAGGGTTACGGCAAAAACCGTAAGGGCGCTGCTGCAGAAGCAGGGAAGCGTGATTGCCGTGGGAACAACTTCGGTACGCACCCTTGAAAGCCTGTACTGCACAGGCGTAAAGATTATCGAGAACCGCGCCGGCGATGCCTTTTCAACAGGCCAGTGGGAGCCTTATGCTGGCGTGTGCAGCATTCCGGCCGAGGCGTCTCTTGCGGCAGTACTGAAATACATGGAGGCGAACGGCCTTGAGCATATTGATGCATCGACCAAAGTAATGATAGTGCCCGGATACAGATTCCGGATTGTAAACGGCATCGTAACCAACTTCCACCAGCCGGGCAGCACGCTTCTGCTGCTTGTTTCGGCCTGGACGGGCGATGCCTGGAAAGATATTTACAGCCATGCCCTCAGCAACAGCTACCGCTTTCTGAGCTATGGCGACTGTTCGCTGCTGCTGTGACAAAGAAGTGTGACAGACGTCTTTGGGAAATATGCAGTATGTTTTTTCTTTTTCCAACAGGTATTGTGCAGATATGAGGTACATTTCATTTTTCGTCATTAAAATAAATCGGGGAAAAGCGATTTTTCTACATGGCGGAGCATTTCGAGCGTCAACAGTTTGTCTTACATAAGCCACCTCCTTCATGACGCGGCTGCAGAAAGCCGGATTACAGAATTTTAATATCTTTTTACATTTTACTATTTTATTGTTATAACTTTGTTATGCTTTTTTTAATCTAAACCATATGAATAAAAGTCAGCAAAAGCTTATAATCCTGCTGTAATTGAGCAGGCTGAAACTGCCGGACAACCTGCCTGCAGGATTACTTCAAAACGGTTTTGTTATTGCAGTTTAACTTAAAACTGATGTGATGGTAATATTTATGAAAAAACATTTTCAGTTTCCTTGCTAATATTCAAACAATAATTTACACAGGTACTTATAACTTAAAAAACCAAACAAAATGAAAACAAAAAATTTAATCTTCTGCTTTGCAGCCACAACGCTGCTTTTATCTGCTTTCGGAAACCTGAACGCCCAGTGGCAAACTTCGGGAAGTAATATCTATAATACAAACAGTGGAAATATTGGTATTGGTATAACCGATCCTGTATGGCCTATGCACATGAGACGTAACGTAAATGGAGAAATCTCTTTTGTGGTTGAAAACACTTATGAAGGAAGCGCTTATGGAGAAAGCACCAGAACATACTTAACGGCTAAACCGGGGCAAAGTATGATTCAATCTACGCATGATATAACTTTTTGGACACTCAGCGGAGCATGGTCTGAAAAAATTGTTATCAAAAATAATGGTAACCTTGGTATCGGTACTGCCAACCCCACATCCAAACTCACAGTAGCAGGCGACATCCGTGCCCGCGAGATAACAGTGAACGCCAATGCCGGCGCCGATTTTGTATTCGCTCCCAATTACCGCCTGCGCCCGTTAGATGAAGTAGAAACCTTTATAAAAGACAACAGACACCTGCCCGATATTGCCCCGGCCGATGATATGGTGCAGAACGGAGTAAACATGGGCGAATTTCAGATACAGCTGCTGCAGAAAATAGAGGAACTGACGCTGTATATAATTGAGCTTGAAAAACGGCTTTCTGAAATAGAAACGAAGTAAAAATACAGAAAATATGAAAGCACATATTTTAAAACTTGCAGCCATACTGCTGCTCTTTACAGTAGTGAGCCACTCATGCGAAAAGAAAGATCCGGATAAGTTGCCGCCCGAAACACAGGAAGGTAAAAATACTTTCGGATGCTATATAAATGACATTCTCTTCGTCAGAATAAGAAAGTATCGTAACCCATTCGCAGTGTATGACAAAGAAACAAACAGTTTGTTTTTTGGTTGTGACAGGGGAACTCCAAACGTAGCGATATACATTGAAAATCCTCGCGAGTCCGAATACAATCAATTTACATCTGGGTATGTATCACATTCTGGTACAGAGAGTGGCTATGATGGATGCTGGTATTTTGTAGGTGAAAATACCGGCCATGTTTTTATTACAAAATTTGACACCATTAATCGTATTGTCAGCGGCACTTTTGAGTTTTCAGCAAGATGCTCCGCTTCTTCCTATAGGCCAGACGGTTTAATAACATACGCAGGTGATTCAACGGTTCACGTCAGTAACGGCCGTTTTGATATTAAATTTTAGACGTTTATGATAATTACGAATAAAAACAACAACATGATGAAAACGATAACTCATTATTTTATGATTGTTGCCATGATGCTGGCAACTGTTCAGATATCGAGTGGACAGAACAATATAATCATGAACAGTACACCTGCTGCGGGTGTGTACGAAGCAGGTGAAAGCATAACGCTGCTGCCCGGGTTCAGCTTTACCGCCAGTCCGGGCAACAGCCTTACGCTAAGGATTGTTCCCGATAACTTTACCGTGCGCATGAGCCACATATTTCAGCCTGTTGACAAAAGCCGCATTACAACAGGCCTGCTTGCCGATTACGGTTTGCAGATGGCAGACCCGGAATATTTTAACGGTGTGCCTGCCTTATATATTTTATTTAATTAACTTTTTAAAACACAGAAAATATGAAAGCACATATTTTAAAACTTGCAACCATACTGCTGCTCTTAACAGTAGTGAGCCACTCATGCGAAAAGGAAGCCCCAGATAAGCTGCCTCCCGAAACACAGGAAGGAAAAAACACATTCGGGTGTTATATAAATGACATTCTTTTTGCTAGAATAAAATTTAGGTCTAAGAAACCATTTGCAGAATATAACAGAGAAACAAATAGTTTGTTTTTTGGTTGTGAATGGAGCGGTCCATCAGTAGTATTATACCTTGAAAATCCCCGCGAGTTCGAATATAATAATGTGATATTTGGTAATGCATCACATTCTGAAACAGAGAGTAGTTATCATGGATGTTGGTATTTTGTAGGTGAAAATACCGGTTATGTTTTTCTTACAAAATTTGATACCATAAACCGCATTGTCAGCGGCACTTTTGAGTTTTCAGCAAGATGTGTCGATCATTTCTATGGGCCTCATCATGTAGGAAATATAGAGTATGCAGGCGATTCGACGGTTCAAGTCAGTAATGGCCGTTTTGATATTAAATTAAATGTTTATTGATAATTACGAATAACAACAAGTATTCAATGAAAACAATAAAGAATTATTTTATGATTGTTGCTCTTGCTCTGATAACTTTTCAGGTATCGGAAGGGCAAAACAACATAACCATGAACAGTACTCCTGCACCGGGTGTATATGAAGCCGGCGAAAGCATCACATTGCAGCCGGGGTTCAGCTTTACCGCCAGCCCGGGCAACAGCCTTACGTTAAGGATTGCTCCCGATAACTTTATCGTGCGGATGAACCACATATTCCAGCCTGTGGACAAAAGCCGTGTTGCCACGGGGCTGCTTGCCGATTACGGTTTGCAGATGGCAGACCCGGAATATTTTAACGGTGTACCTGCCGACAGCAACTTTGTTGATATGGACACCTGGCGTATGCTCTATTCGGGCATGTTCACTTCCAGAATAAATAATAACGTAAGCATTACCAACCCCGAAACTGTTTTTACGCAAATTGACAATGCAACCCACGCCACCGCCGTGCCGGTGGCCATGATGCACTGGCAGTACAATGTGCTGAAAGAAGACGCCTTGACGCTTGGCCTTATGCAGGTTGTAAATGGAGACCAGCTGCAGGACGTACCCAATGCAGCTTCGCCCTACGATACAAGGCAGCTGTTTGCCGCAGCCCCCAAGAAACTGTGGTTCGGCGAGCTGGCCGTAAGTTTTGTATTCAAGTCCAACCTCTGGCACACCAATGTGGGCAAAACCATTCAGAAGCGCGAAATAAGTTTCGACCAGGGTGCAAGCTATGCAGCAGCCGGCTGGGATGCACCCGTAAGCCACACATTCGGTAGCGGAGGCGTAAAAACCGTCTATTTCCGGCTCACCTACACCGACGGCTCATCATACACCAGCCAAACCAGAATTTATGTAGAGCCACCGGCAAACTTATCGAATCCGGGTCCTGCAAAATCATATTCTATTCCTGATATACAGGAAATTATTATTCCACCCACAGGAGCTCATTCCGGCGGCACAATTGAATACGAACTGTCGAGCGCTAACACCACCGGAAAAATAAGGAAACCGCTGATTGTTGCCGAAGGATTCGATATAGGTGTTTTAGATACAAATTATAATATGAAGCTTCGACATTTTTTAAAATACAGCTCCTTAATGGACACAGATGATGTTGGAACAATTAATGTTCAATATCCTGAAAGTGGCTATCAAACACTATCAGATAAAATAGATATTGCCGGCTACGATATTGTTTATTTAGATTATAACAACGGTCTCGACGACATCTTTCGCAATGCAGCTCTGTTCAGGCAGGTTATAGATACCGTAAACGCCCACAAGCAAAAGGTTGGTTCAACCGAGCAGAACGTGGTAATGGGCGTAAGCATGGGCGGCCTTGTTGCCCGCATAGCCCTGCGGCAAATGGAGCTGGCTAATCAGAATCACCAAACGTGGAAATACATATCGGTCGATAGCCCCCACAAGGGCGCCAACGTACCCGTCGGCTTCCAGGCGGCGGTAAGGCATTTTGAAAAGATAAAAATATGGTTGTATCTTCCCCCTGCCATTATTCCCGTTTTTCAGGTTGGTAATATGGATGCCGTAAAACTCGCTGTTAATGTAATAAACAGCATGGCCGCCAAACAGATGCTTATCTATTACGTTGACCGGAATTACAGTTTCGACAATACGGCTCACAACCAGTTTCAGGCCGACTACGATAATCTGGGCTTTCCGCAGGGTTTTCCTTCTCAACCAATTGAGAACATAGCCATTTCCAACGGCAGTGCCAGCGGAACAGTGAACTTCCCTTCTGGCAGCACTATTATCGATTATCAGGATTCTTACCATTTCAAAGAATGGATGGATTTGATATCTGCTGTTTCCTTTTTTGCCCTTGTTACCAGTTATCCTAAAGTAGCATGGAATGCCATTCCCGGCCACAGTGAGGTAAAGATGGAACTACAGATAGACGCCCTTAAAAATCAAAGCGCTTCGGAAGTATATCATGGGCATGTGTATATCCGTAAAACAATACTGTTTCTTATTCCTGTTAATATCAACATAGAAGAACAGACCGTTAACAGCGCTGCCGGCATGCTGCCTTTAGACGGCGCCCCGGGCGGGATGTATTCATTAGATATGATGGGTGCGGAACTTCCAATACCTTCCAGCGCTGTTAAACAGCCGCAGTTCTGTTTTATACCAACCGTAAGTTCGCTTGCACTGAACGACTGGAATACTAAATTAACCCAGGACATTGGCGGCGCTTCCAACCCGTTTAATTCGGTATATATACAAAACCTGAATGAACTGCATACGCGGTTCAACTCACCGGCATCGTTCCTGTACAGCAAGTTGACAAGCACCACACCTGCTTACAGCATTATCGGCCCTGATAATGTTTACTACACTGGTAGTACCTTTGCATTAAGCAATACGCCAACGAGTACAATAACATGGACACTGCCGAGTTACGGAGCGTTTTCTTTCAGTCAATATTCGTCTGTTTATACGGCTACAGGTAATACGGTAAATGTTTATCGTATTGGCAGCAGTTCCAGCAATGGACAGCTCACGGCAAGCATAGGCGGTTCAACGGTTGCCACAAAAAACCTTACGCCCTGCGCCGCGGCAGCAATTGAAGATTACGGAGCCAGCAGCACGGTTTATTACACGGGCAGCAACTTTTCAGTGATAAACTATCCGGGAGTTACTGTTTACTGGACTGTTTCCAATAGCGCCATCTTTAATGTCAGTCCTGCATCGGGCAGTTCAACTTTAGTATCCCGCATAGGGTCGGGCACGGGCAGTGTTACGCTATCTGCCCATACAGGCAGCGCCAGCGGCCCCGTTTTTGCCACCAAAACGCTAACACCCTGCGCTGCGCCATCTATTTCCGGGCCGGGTACGGTTTGCGGCAACGGTTCTTCGTTTTCACTTACCCCGTTCAATCCTGGCACTACCGT
>JAITVX010000048.1 GCA_031285575.1 Bacteroidales bacterium | reverse complement strand
TGTTTAACGATGCAAGTATAATAAAACTTATCCGGAAAAATTTCGCCAATTGGAATGAACTGCAGTAACGACATCATAATTTTAAATGACTACCCGTGTATGTACCTAAATTTATTAAGAGTTATGGTCGAGAAATAGCCCCCACCCTGCGTCACGTTTACCCATCGCAGCGCGCAACTTGCGAACTTTGTGTCAGGCTGCTTTGTATATCAGCCGGGCGTCAATAAAATGCTCCTTGCCTCGTTTTATGGTCTTTTTTGGCGTTTTTTTAGCGTTTTCAGGGGTATTTCAGATAAAAGTTTCAGTAAAATTACAGTAAATTTAATTTCACGGACGTTTCGTTTTGACGCGACAGCACACTCAAACAACGCTCACTCGCCTAAGTACAGCCATCTTGCGCCGTTTTTTGCCTCTCATGAAATTAGAACGCTTCGTTTTGTGCACCATATATTCCGGAAAAATATTTTTACGCAAACCGCTCTCAAAACAATTCCGCCGGTCGGCTAGTTAACGGCATATTCAACTCCGGGGGAATCGTCTAAAAAGGCTATCAGTTCATTGTTCATCCTTATGCGGCATGTTCGCGAAAACATTGGCAGTGATATTTTGTCTTCGGCGCTTGCGAACAGGAATTTCAGTTCTGTTTCGCCTTTGTTCCCGTCCACGGCTTCTTTCAGTTCCGTTATGAGCCCTGCGTTTATTATTGCCGGGTCTAATTTAAGGGTGACTGATTTCACGAGTTCATCTCTTACGTCCGACAGCAGGGTTATTTTCCTGATTTTAAATTCGATTTCATTTTCTTTAAACTTGCGTTTCTGCACCCGCCCCGAAATAAGAAGGTAATATCCATTAACGCAGAATTTACGATTGTCAACGTGGTCTTTGTCAAAAAGCATAAACCTGAACGAGTCGGTATAGTCCTGAACGGTAAACGAGCCGTATGGTTTTCCTGTTTTGCCTGTTCCTTCGCGGGTTTCTGTTACAAGGCCTGCAACGGCCACGTCTCTGTCGAGGTATGCACCGAGGTTCTGAAGGTCGGCAAGCGATGCTGTTGTAAAGCTGTTAATCTCAAATCGGAAGTCGTCGAGCGGGTGGGACGAAAGGTATATGCCTATAACCTCCTTCTCTTTGTTGAGCTTTTCGAGCTTAGGCCATTCTGGGCTCTGTGCCGGCTCGGGCTTAACAATGTCGAAGCCGCCGGTTTCGCCCCATAGCGAATTCTGAATAGAGGCTTTTACTTCCCTGGCGGTATTGCCGTAGCGTATGAGGTTCTCGATAAAGCTTGCGCCTCTGGTATCGGACGAAAAATACTGCGCCCGCGATATTTGCGGGAAGCAGTCGAAGGCTCCGGCAACGGCCATTGCTTCAAGGCTTTTTTTATTGAGCGCATTAAGGTTGACGCGCTCAACCAGGTCGTAAACACTTTGATAGGCTCCGTTTTTCTCCCTTTCGGTTATTAGCTGAACGGTAGCGGCCTCGCCCATTCCCTTTATTGCACCAAGGCCGAAACGGATGTTCCCCTCTTTATTTACAGTGAACTTCATTTCACTTTCGTTAACGTCGGGGCCAAATACTCCGATACCCATTCGACGTGTTTCGTCCATAAAGGTGGTAATTTTGCGAAGGTCGCTGATATTCCTGCTTAATACGGCAGCCATATATTCGGCGGGATAGTTGGCCTTGAGATACCCTGTTTGAAACGCAACAAGGGCATAGCAGGTTGAGTGCGATTTGTTGAAGGCATACTGTGCAAAGGCTTCCCAGTCAGACCATATCTGGTTTACAACGGCCTCGTTGTAGCCATTCTTTGCGCATCCTTCCTGGAACTTGGCTTTCATCTCGTCCATTATTGAGCGTTTCTTTTTACCCATGGCTTTGCGCAGCGAGTCGGCCTGCCCCTTTGTAAAGCCGGCCAGGGCCTGCGATAAAAGCATAACCTGCTCCTGATATACCGTAATGCCGTAAGTGTCTTCGAGGTATTGCTCCATTACCGGCAGCGGGTATTCTATTTTTTCGAGTCCGTGCTTTCTTTTGATAAACCGTGGGATATATTCCATTGGCCCCGGCCTGTACAGGGCGTTCATGGCTATCAGGTCTTCAATTCTGTTTGGCTTCAGTTCACGGAGGTATTTTTTCATACCCGGCGATTCGAACTGGAATATGCCGGTCGTATCTCCGGCGCTGAACATTTCGTAGGTTTTACTGTCGGCAAGGTCGAGGTGGTCGATGTCGATAACGATGCCTTTCGATTTCCTTATGTTTTCTATTGCATCCTTTATTATTGAAAGTGTTTTGAGCCCGAGGAAGTCCATCTTCAGGAGCCCTACTGATTCAACGTGGCTTCCGTCGTACTGGGTAGCGTACAGGTACGTGTCTTTGGCTGTGCAAAGCGGTATGTAATTGTCGAGAGAATCTTTTCCTATAATAATGCCGCAGGCATGAACGCCTGTCTGCCTTACCGAGCCTTCAAGAACGCGGGCGTATTTAAGTGTCTGGGCTACCAGTTTGTTCGACGAATCTCTTTCCTTTGCAAGTTCGGGTACTTCGTCATAAGCTTCGTCAAGCGTAACGCCAGGCCTGTCGGGAATTAGCTTTGCAAGCCTGTCGGCGTCTGCCAGCGGCAGTTTCTGCACCCTGGCAACGTCGCGTATTGCCATTTTTGCCGCCATCGAGCCAAAGGTTATTATGTGTGCAACTTTGTCATTGCCATATTTGTCAACTACGTATTTCAGCACTGCCTCGCGTCCGTCTTCGTCAAAATCGATATCGATATCGGGCATAGAGATGCGGTCAAGGTTCAGGAATCTTTCAAAAAGCAAACCGTACTTTATGGGGTCTATGTCGGTAATACGCAGGGCGTATGCAACCGCCGAGCCTGCCGCCGAGCCCCTTCCGGGCCCTACCGAAACGCCCATTTCGCGTGCAGCCCTAAGGAAATCCTGTACTATAAGGAAATAGCCGGGGAACCCCATTTTTTCTATCATCGCAAGCTCAAAGTCGAGGCGGTCTGTATGTTCCTGCGTCAGGGTTCCCCATCTTTCCTCTGCTCCTTTGTATGTAAGAAACCTCAGATATTCATCATCGTTCGTATATCCTTCGGGCAGTTTAAAGTCGGGCATTATGGGGTCGTTATCAAGGTCGAATATTTCAACCTTATCCGTAAGCCCTGGTATATTGTCGATAGCTTCGGGGATATCGCTGAAAACGTTGCGCATCTCGTCTTCGCTTTTAAGGTATTCCTGTTTGGAGTATCTCAATCTGTCGGGGTCGTCAACATCTTTTGCGGTGTTGATGCATATAAGCCTGTCGTGCGCTTCTGCATCGTCGGCGTTAATAAAATGAATGTCGTTGGTGGCAATAATTTTAACGCCGTATTTTACCGCAAGCTGTTTAAACGCCTCTATTACCTTTTGTTGAAGCGGGAAAACTGACCTGTCGGCATCAGGGTCATAAGTTTCGTGCCGCTGTATTTCTAGATAAAAATCTTCTCCGAATATATCGAGATACTCTTTAAGTGCAGCTTCGGCTCTGCTGGTGTTTCCATTCAGAATAGCTTCCTGTATTTCGCCGGCAATACATGCCGATGAGGCAATAAGCCCTTCACTGTATTGCGCAAGAAGTTCCTTGTCGATTCTCGGCTTATAGTAAAAGCCCTTTATCCACGCGGTTGAAACAAGCTTTACGAGGTTATTGTATCCTTTAAGGTTTTTGGCCAAAAGAATAAGGTGGTCGCCCGAACGGTCTTCCTTTCCGCTTACTTCTGAAATAGATCTTTTTGCAACATACATCTCGCAGCCGATGACAGGCTTTATTCCCTTGGCGGTTGCAGCATTGTGAAATTCCTTTACGCCAAACATGTTGCCATGATCGGTTATTGCAACGGCATCCATGCCAAGCTCCTTTACACGGTCAATTAATTTCGGGATGCTTGAAGCCCCGTCGAGTATAGAATACTGTGTGTGAACATGTAAGTGAGCAAATCCGGCCATGATACAATTAAATTTTATGAGTTAAATGTACTGCAAAAATAGACAAAAAACCGGGGTTTGTGGAAGGCAAATATAAAAACATGAGAATAAAACAGTAAATTGTTCCTTCCCAACAGCGCTGTATTTCCATTAAGCCAGTCTGATACATTGTCTATTTATGGTTTTAGCCACTTACCTGTGTTTTTGAAAAATTTTAACAGCCTGCAGAAACAGAGAGGGACGTTTCGTTCGGTTACATGTAAAAAACACCTCAAAAATATCCGTTCGTCATCAAAAAACATCCGTTCGTCAAAAACATACTTTTAAAGTGTATCCTTTTTTTGCAGTCTCCGTATAAGGGAGTAAATTTGCATCATAAAAATAAAAGAGAAATTTAATTTAGAATACATTATGAAAAAGGTTTTATTTTTAGCATTAGTCGGCAGCGTACTGCTTGCTGGTTGTAACAAAGATGACGACAGTTCCATACCGACACCATCGGGAACGGATCAGATGAAAGAAATCTTCGAAGGGGTTTTTATTAATAATTCCCCAAGTGTTCAGCCCACTATACTGAATGTATATCCGGAAGGTAATTCTGCGTCGGAAAGCGATTTCGGCTTTTCGTCGGGTAATTCAAAAACAGTTCTTCCGAACGACGACGGTAAAAGGGGCTACGACTACCGCTTTAAACTGGTAGGCGAACATCCAACAATCAAATTGAAAAATCTTAAAGGAGATTTGGTTGATGCTCAGGCTTCACACGTCAAAATTACCGACGATGCCAAATATGCATTTGTATCGTACAATACCAAATACGACGACCATATAGGAGGCATCATAATCTTTAATGTTTCTGATGTTGAACATCCATTTGTTACGGCTGAGCTCCATCTGAACAATGCCGAACTGAGCGCAGTTGATTACGATGCCGAGACATCGGTCTTGTACGCTACTGGTGCAACAGTCAGGCCTGCCTACGGCTACTTGGGTGACGCTAATACTGCTTTTGTAATGAGCGTAGCGCTGGATAGAGCAACGATGAAATTCCTTGAAGACAGTTTCTTCGATACTATGCTGACATCCTACCAGGGCACATCTGTTAAGGTTGCCAATGGTTATGTGTATGTAACCACCGGTGACGGAGCCAACAGCACAAAGGGCGGACTGTATATCCTGAACAAAGGACTTACGGAGGCAGTTAACTTTATTGAAGCTGACAATGCAAGGTCGATAGATGTTGACGAAACAGAAGGCAGCATCTATGTTATGCAGGCAGAACATGCACGTATTACGAAATACGATGCAACCGGAAACAATCCACAGAAGGTTTACGAAGCCGTTGGCGAAGCAAAGCAGCATCATGCCAAATCGGAAATAGCCCTATGGAACGGATATGTATTTGCTGCAGAAAATGAAAGTGGAATGCGCATGATAAACGCAGGCAACAGTTCTGTTGCAGGACAGTTGATATGGCCCGAAGGTTCAGACCTTGAAAACCATGTAACAAACAGTGTAGCCATTAACAGCGACAGGAAATCGTACCTGACCGAAAACACTTACTTTGAATCGAACCTGCTGCTGCTTGCTAATGGCGGAAAAGGCCTGTACTGGTATGACATTGTTGACGGAAAGATTGTAATGTGTAATACCAACAGCATTGATTTTGGAGAAAAGTATTCGGCAAACTTTGTTGCATCAAGAGGCAATGTGGTGTTTGTAGCCGACGGTTTTGGCGGTCTGAAGATATTGACCATTACGGTTGACAATGGCAAACCCGATATTGTTCCAGAGCCTGAAACAGCCTGTACCGACGCCTATGAAAACTTCTTTAATCCCAAAAATACTGCAAGTCTTTTCCCTGAAGGCCGAAGCGTGTTTGCCAACAATGCCACCGTTCCTGTCAAGACCTTGTTTGCAGGTGAAAATGCCGGCAAGGTTATGAAATCTATCAAGGTTACGAATAAAACAAATCTGTACATCAGTTATATGCACGAAGGCGCCGGATTCAAAAATTCACTGGCATTTTATGTAGTGCCTTCAGGACAGGATAATACTTTTGAATATTTCCAGAATAACATCAATAAAGAAGGGAAGTTTTATACCACTCAAAGAAGCCAGGGAAAGATAATAAATGATAAACACCTCATCCTGCCAAATATATCCGATGCAAAAGAAGGCGGCCCGCTGAAACAGGGACAAATGTTTCAGATTAAGAACTATGAAACGGCAGACGGTTCATTCAATGCCGGCGACGAAGTGGTGCTGGTGCTTATTCAGGATGGGTGGAGAGCTCAAAACTCAAACGTATGGATGCCGTCAACTAACAGCACATGGCAACTGCCGGCTTTCATGAACTACGACGTACTGCGCGGCCTGCTGTCTGA